>NZ_JAYGIF010000004.1:0-136343 GCF_034931345.1 Pseudanabaena sp. CCNP1317
AAAGCACGGTCGCTTACCTAAAAGCATTTTTCGTCTTGGTTTTGATTTTCTGCGTCATATCATCTTTGACATCCATCTCAATTCCGAGGCTTTCTTCAACTCCATTAAATTTTTGTCCTGTACTTAGAGCTTTTACCTAAATCGGCGATCGCCTATTCATCCCATAAACAGCGATCGCTTCTCAAATAATCACATCACAGGGCGATCGCTTTAGATGATGTTAAACAATTGCTTGGTTTATGAGGCGATCGCTAAGTTGCTATTTATTTGAAGTAAGATAAGATCTAAAATCATCAAAAATGAAATACGGTATTGAATTTAAGCCTAAAGCAATTAAGGATTTACGGAGTCTCCCCAAACAAATACAGGATAAAATATTAGAAAAGGTTCAGTTAATGGAAAATGATCTAGCTGGCGATGTGAAAAAGCTAACCAATTTTACGCCTGAATATCGATTAAGAGTTGGTAACTATCGCGTACTCTTTGAGATAGAAAATGAAAATATCGTGATTTATCGCGTTAAACCTAGAGATAAAGCCTACCAATAAACTCTATTATGCTTAACTTAAATCCAGAATTGATCACTAAAGATGGTAAACCGATGTTTGCGGTGCTTCCCTATGAGCAGTTTTTGGCAATTAAAGATATGTTAGAAGACTTTCAAGATTTGCAAGACTTGAGATCTGCTAAGCAGGAAGAATACAATCAACCTGCTATCGCTTTAAATGACGTTAAACAAATGCTTGGTTTATGAGATCTTAGCTAAACCGCTATTTGAATAAGTGCAGTAAAGGCGATCGCACCTGAAGTTAGACAACGTATAATTTTAGCAACCAGTTAGGAAATCAAGATGATCGTTGAAACAAGCTATGCACAGACATCTCCAAGTTTGAACGTATTACTTGATCGTGTTGTCAACGATCGCGAGATTATCTATGTCAAAAGTGAGAGTGGTGAAAATGTTGCTCTGATTGCTGCGGATGAATTACAAAGCATTTTAGAAACTATGCATCTCTTGCGATCGCCTAAAAATGCTGAACGATTGCTAAATGCCATTAGCCGTGCCAGAACGCATACAGAAGCTAGTCAAACACCTGATCAGTTACGAAATGAGTTAGGACTATTCAATGAGTAGTTCGCCTGTATCTAGGTCGGCTATTTTCGATCAGGATTTTCGTATAGATTTAACGCATTGGATATCTGTAGATCGCAAAGTTGCTTTAAGAGTAATGGATTTAGTTGATGCAGTCATGCGCGATCCTTTTAGTGGAATTGGGAAGCCCGAACCATTGAAATATCTTGGTTCTGGTATTTGGTCTCGCCGCATTACCCAAGAGCATCGGTTAGTATATCTAGTTGAGAAAGAATGTATTAAGTTTTTACAATGTAGATATCACTATTGAACAGATCGCTTCTCAAATAATCAAATCACAAGGCGCTCGCTATTCGCTAAATGTAAAACCGCGATGATCGCTTTAAATGATGTTAAACAAATGCTTGGTTTATGAGATTTTAGCTAAATCGCTATTTCAATAAATTGCTGTGAAGGCGATCGCTATTATCGCGACAAAAAGGGGCTGTTTCATAAAAATTTGTTTACTTAATGCTGTCAAACAAATTTTTATGACATATGCGACAAACTACTCTTCTTACTCAGTTAATCCTTGCTCTTGCCTTAATTTCTAACCTTAAATTCAGTTTCAATGGCGAATTTTCTGGTAAAAACTTGCCATCAGATAATGGTAATCACCCTAAAAGCTCAGTAAAGCGTTAACTTTTACTTTTCGCAACATTTAACATTTAAGGTTAAATGTTGCGGAGCATTCAGATCAGAATAATATGATTTTTTAATGTAGACAATTTCACTTAGTCTCGCCACTTATATTTATGACTATTTTGCAGGGATAAGATAGTTAAGATAAAACCTAAGTAGTTAACCTAATAGCTGTAAATTTACTCGTTTTTATTTTAGATCCGTGTGTTTATATCGTTCTGAATAGTCTGTTCATCACGAGTTGAAGGTTCTCCCGAAAATTTTAATCTGCCAAAATGCCAACGTCCTATCTTTAAAGCAAATACTTTCGCTTTGATATAACCACTATGAGTAATGATTAAGTCTAAAGCAGTGTTATAAAAAAACTGACTGTCAACATAAACATCCTTTCTATACTCAGCTACCCCTAATTTTTTAAGTATTTCGTTGGCAATATTTTCATCAAACTGAGTCTCTAGTTGTTGAAATAAAGGGGTTAGTTCTTGCTTTAAAATATCACCTTTGACTAATAATTCTTCTCCTGCTTCATTCATCCTCTTGTTGTATTCGTCTATATCTCTTTTTTGTTGGTTTTGTATTGACCTCTCAATTTCTTGACGCTTTTTTTCTTCTTTTTCTTTTTCTTGTTTCCCTGCTGGTGTTTGAGAATACCAAATGAGGAAAACAACCGCCCCCACTAGCGCTAATAGAATTATTTCCATCCACTTTTTTCTATTTTTATAGCCCTAATTCGGGTTGAACATAATCATAAACGTTTTCTCCTAGTGTACTTTTAATGTGATCGCCTGACAGAGACGAATCGCATCTGGATTAATCTCGACCGCCGAAGGCTGCACTAAGAAGCTCGACAAATCCGTAGGCAACAAGTCCTACGCCTATCGCGCCCTTAATCCCGTGACCAGCAGCCTCCAGCTTGCGACCCTTCTTGCTAGCCCTCTCCATCTCGAAGAAGGAGTCAAGGGAAAGCTGAGTGCAGTCACCCATAGAGTCACTGAGTTGACCGCTAAACTCCGTGAGGCTCATGCTTTCGTAGTCGTCTTGTGCGGCGATCGCCTTCTTCTTTTTTCTACCGCGAGTGGAGGACTTCGCCGCCTTCCGTTTCAGATAGCCTTCAAACATCTCATCAATTTCCGCATCAGTCAGCGCCATCTCTATTTCTCCTTGTTTTGTTATGGGAAAGTTTTCAGACCCCTAATCACTAGGAGACTGCGTTGCCATTAGATAAAACTGAATTTCATCTAATTTGTCGGAACTGATGAATGCAATTAAGCTTCGGCGTTAGAAACAATCTAGCCCCCAATTTTTAATTGCTTACAGCTTATATTCAGCAAAATAGCTCAATTATTAAACCTCTTATTTTTTATAAAGTCCAGAGGTATTTTTTTAAGCGATCTGAAATGAGATTTAGGAGGCACTGGTAGTTAAGCGATCGCTTGACTGAAACTCGTACATATTTTGATTCCGATCTGAATCGAGATTGAGGCGATCGCTCTTATTGGCATATAGTATATTTACACTTATTACACTTACTTCAAAAAATCAACCCATCTCAACATCAGCAATCTTTAAAATGTATATGTTGAACGACCTACCAGATTCTGTTTTTGCACCTGAGCCAGACACCCTACCAATACAACGCCTAGAAGCAATGCTAGAAAAAGCATATCCAAAGTTTGTCGGTCTAGACGGTGAAGAAATCATGTTGCCTGACTCTATATATCAAGCCCTTCGGCAAGTTATTCACATGATGGCATCGGGACAAGTTATATCTTTGGTTCCTTATGATTTGCATTTGAGTACCATTCAAGCCTCTGACTTACTCAATATTTCACGCCCTTATTTATATAAATTGTTAGATCAAGGCGATATCCCCTATATCAAGGTAGGTACGCATCGCCGCGTCCAGTTTCAAGACTTAATGCAGTACAAAAAACAAAGAGATGCTCAGCGTCATCAAGCTTTGAGCGAGCTTCCTGAACTTAGTCAAGAGTTAGGATTTTATACACCAGAAGATGACCGCTTAACCGAGGCTATTTCACCAGCGTAATGAGTTTGCAATCATCTCGATTTCCCGTTGTCCTTGACTTCTGTGTGCATTAGTTCAGTTGAAGCCCAAAGCGCCGATCAGTTTTTAATCTATCTAGCATGATTTGTTTCCTCAAGAGATCAGGCAATTTCTCCAGACTCAGGCAAGTTATTTATAACTATAGCCATCTGTATCAGGACAAATCAAAACCCAAATAATGTGGGGCGGCGCTTCGCGCCGCCCCACATTATTTGGGTTTTATGTCCTAACAAGAATGGCTATAGCTATAAAAAAGCCACCCATATCGGTTACAGACTTACTCAATGTTTTACAAACCTCTGAGCCAAACTTTGTGAGTAGGCTTAACTAAAAGCGATCGCCTACAAGGTTATCGAAAAAAATATTTCCTAACACTTTTGCGACAAAGCTTAAATACGCTATAATTACAAACCTATGCCTATAGGTTTTACTAAAAATATTAACGACACAAATAGGCGTAGGATGTAAACCGCACCAAGCTGTAAATAGCTACTGCTCTTACATTTCTGGGAGGAAATCCAGATAAATTCAAAACAGGAACAAGGAAAAATTTAGTTATGATCAATCGGGCCAAAACTGCTACAGCCACCAATGTCGGCTTCACTCATGAAGACTTCGCGAAACTCTTAGATAAGTACGATTATCACTTCAGCCCTGGCGACATTGTTGCGGGTACAGTATTTAGCATTGAGCCTAGGGGCGCACTTATTGACATTGGCGCAAAGACAGCAGCCTATATCCCGATTCAGGAAATGTCGATCAACCGTGTTGATCAACCTGAAGAAGTATTACAAAACAATGAAACCCGTGAGTTTTTCATTCTCGCTGACGAAAACGAAGAAGGTCAGTTAACACTTTCGATTCGTCGCATCGAGTACATGAGGGCATGGGAACGTGTACGCCAGTTGCAAGCAGAAGACGCAACGGTGCGATCACTTATTTTTGCTACCAACCGTGGTGGCGCATTGGTCAGAATTGAAGGACTACGCGGATTTATCCCTGGATCTCATATCAGCACTCGTAAGCCTAAGGAAGAACTAGTTGGCGAAGAGTTGCCACTCAAGTTCTTAGAAGTGGATGAAGATCGCAACCGTCTCGTCCTCAGTCATCGTCGCGCCCTTGTTGAGCGCAAGATGAACAAGCTCGAAGTTGGCGAAGTCGTGATTGGTGTAGTACGTGGTATCAAGCCTTACGGTGCATTTATCGACATCGGTGGTGTCAGTGGCTTGTTGCACATTTCCGAAATCTCCCACGAACATATCGAAACTCCTCACAACGTCTTTAACGTCAATGATGAAGTCAAGGTGATGATCATCGACCTTGATGCAGAGCGCGGTAGAATCTCGCTCTCCACCAAGCAACTTGAAGCAGAACCTGGTGACATGGTCAAAGATCCTCAACTGGTTTACGCTAAGGCTGAAGAGATGGCTGCGAAATATCGTGAACAACTAAATGCACCTCCTGCGGTCATGGAAATTACTGTCGCCGCAGTTGAAGAGGAAGAGTATGAAGTTCCTGATGCAATGGAAGAGCCTGAAATTCCTGAAGAAGAAGTTGTAGCTGAAGCAGTAGAAGAAACTGTAGCTGAAGCTTAGTTTAATATTGTGTGACGCTGCGAAGCAGCGTCACACAATATCTAGTTTCTCCTTTAGATTTGGTAAAAAGTTAATATTTTCTATAAACAAGGTGAGACTATATCCCCTCGTTTTAATTTTTTATATTGACGACTGTAACTTTACAGATTACAGTCATTTCTAGAGAAAAAATAATGATTAAAAACTTCAAAGATAAAACACTACAAAGATTGTTTCGAGAAGATATACCAGCAACTAGCAAACAAGAAGAGAAAATAAAAAATCGACTTGAAACTATAGTAGTTGCATCCAAGATCGAAGATATTAGAATCCCAGGATATGGCTTACATGAACTAAAGGGGGACAGAAAAGGTACTTGGTCAATAAAAATATCAGGCAATTGGCGAATTACATTTAGATTTGAGGATGGCAATGCCTATGACTTAAATTTTGAAGATTATCATTAGGTGTTAATAAACAAGGAAATATTTCATGAATAATCTATTAGAAACAGTAAAAGATCGGAAAAGAAGACCAAATCATCCTGGACAAGTGGTTTTAGATATCTTGGAAGAGCTAGAAATGTCTCAGACTCAATTTGCCAAAATATTGGGAGTGTCTCGCCGAACAGTTAATCAGATCATTCAGGGGCGTAGACCAATTACCGTTGATATGGCAATTAGAATCGGTAAAGCTTTTGGAAATGGGCCTGAGCTTTGGCTGAATCTTCAGCAGAATGTCGATGTTTGGGATGCTTTGCAAAAATATGAAGAGGAATATAACAAAATATTGACATTGCAGAATTATCAAAAAGAATTAACAGTTGCGTAAAAATTTGAAAAAGCGTTTAGATGTCTTATTGGTTGACTTAGAGCTTGCACCATCGCGGGAGCAGGCTCAAAAGTTTATTCGAGCTGGCTGGGTACAGGTTAATCAACAGGTGATTGATAAGGTTGGTACTGAGGTCAAGGATGATGCAGTGATTTTGGTGAAGCAACGATCGCCTTTTGTGTCCCGTGGTGGTGAGAAATTGGCAGGAGCGCTTGCTAAATTTGCGGTGAATTTGGGCGATCGCACTTGTTTTGATGGGGGGATCTCGACGGGTGGATTTACGGACTGTATGCTGAAGCAGGGGGCTGCGAAGGTCTACGGGATTGATGTAGGCTATGGTCAGGTAGCTTGGGAAATTCGCAGTGATCAGCGAGTGGTATTGCGCGAACGGACTAATCTCAGACATCTCACTCCCGAAGATTTGTATGCGCCTGAAGATATTGTTCCTGACTTTGCAGTGTTGGATTTATCGTTTATTTCACTGACCAAAATTTTGCCTTCGTTATGGAATTTATTGCGATCGCCCCGCGAGACATTATTACTAGTCAAGCCCCAATTTGAAGCGGGTAAGGGACAAGTAGGCAAAAATGGGATCGTGCGCGAACCAAAAGTTAGGGCTGAGGCGATCGCTAATGTTTTAACAACTGCTCAAGGTTTAGGTTGGCAATTCCAAGGTTTAATGCCTTCACCAATTCAAGGTCGGACTGGTAATTACGAATATTGGCTATGGCTAAGTGAGCAACCTTCAGAAATCGTTACGCCTAGTTTTGAAGATATTTTGTCAATGGCTCATGGCAATTAAATTTCTTATTATTTCAATCTTATAAATTGCGGCAAAATAACAAAATTAAATCTATATAACCTATAGCTTTCAGCCATGAGAACCTATCAGCCCAGTAATATCGCTCCATCCCAAGGAGTTACGATACTAGCTATTTCTTCTTTAGTTTCAGGTGCAGCGATCGGCGGCGCAACCGCATTTATTAGTAAATTTATTTACTTTATTGTTTTATTTCCAATGGTAATGGGATTTGCATCTGGTGCGGCAATGGGATTTGCCGTCAAAAAAGGTAAAATTCGGAATCCGCTCACTGCTATTAGTTTAGGTGTTTTAGGAGGACTGGTTACCTACGGTTCGCTGATGTACGGACAGTACATTAATTTTCAGCAGGAAACCGAAACAATCATGGAGCGTGAATATAATGTCACCGACAAGAATCAGGCAAAAGAGCAAATCAACAACTTTTTGCAGCAGGAAACTGGTTCTTCAGGATTTGTTGGCTTTTTAAAAATGTCAGCCAAAGAAGGAACAAGTATTAGTCGAGGAAGTAGCAAAGTTAAGCTTAATGATACTTTTACTTATTTACTCTGGTTGATCGAGTTGGGAATTGTTGGTTTCTTAGCGGCTTCTATTCCTTTTAAATCTGCAAATGAACCATTCAACGAAGAAGCTAATGAATGGTATGGAGAGAAACAGTGGGTTGGCAGTGCCACAGCAGAATCTAAGGATGAACTCATGCGTCTCTTAAATATGGATGACATGGCAGGAGCATCTGCTTTGCTATCTAGTCAGACGGATTTACCAACTCCTCGGATAGATGTTTACTCCCAATCCTGTGCTGGTATTCCTTTTAGCGATTCTGTAATTACAGTTAGCTATGTCTCTACCAATGCGAAGAAACAAAATGAATCTAAAGATCTGTTGACAGGATTAGTCTCAGAATCTCAGCGATCGCTTCTTGTTCCTCAAATATCTACAGCAACCTCTGAAACTCCCCCAGAAGCTTAAATTTATTGCTAGACACAAAACGGCTACGCCGTTTTGTGTTCGTCTAGACCGC
Organism: Pseudanabaena sp. CCNP1317; assembly: GCF_034931345.1. Lineage (NCBI taxonomy): Bacteria > Bacillati > Cyanobacteriota > Cyanophyceae > Pseudanabaenales > Pseudanabaenaceae > Pseudanabaena > Pseudanabaena sp. CCNP1317. The sequence goes on from NZ_JAYGIF010000004.1 coordinate 8,086, forward strand.
AGGAATTGGGAAAGTAGCACCTTGCTGATAAGCGTCAAAATGCTGTTTGAAATATTGCCATGATGTCATTTCTTCCCCTTCAGTTTTTTCAGATGGCGCATCTCTAAACAGAGGTAGACGGGTTTCAATTTCTTTTTTGAGAACTTGTGGCAGATCGTTAAAATCTTTAACCTTTTTGCCAGAGGCGCTATAAATCAGGTTTCCCTCACGCTGTCCCATTTTCATCCAAGGTAACCATGGCCCCACACGATTCCATGACATGACTAATTTGGAGACCGTTGTGGTTGTAGGATCTTCGAGATCGGCGATGGGAACAGAAAGTTTAAATAACTCGACGGCATTGTACATCGGGCGATCGCAATATTCGGCAAATTTAGGATCATCGGCAAGAGGATTAGGATACTGAGCAAATAAGTCGAAAATGAAAGTTGCGGTATCGCCCTCTACCTCGGCAGGGATATTATGGCGAAAAGTTCCTTGAATCGGACTATTGGCGACATGTACCACAGATAACATTTCCCCAGTCCAAGGATTTTGCCAATGACGGGTTATCTCCCTAGTTTCAGGATCAAGATATAGAATCACTTCGCGAGAGGTGAAGTCCCATGAGCCATCACCCTTATCTATACATCGCGCCACATTCATGCCAACGAGTTGAAACAACTTACGCTTTGGCTCGTTGGGCATAAAGGAATATAAAAAACCACTCCAAGCCAAAAAAGATGGTGTGCCATCATTGGAACATCTGGTTTTAGCAAACTGCGTAGCCGAAAATTCTTTCGTTTCTGCAAACATTGATTTTCTCGCTATTTTAGGTTTTGATCGCTTATCGCTAGCTTCAGTGTACAAAATTTATGCAAAGTAAAAAATATATAAACAAGCCCAAATTGTTGGGCTGCCCGCGTAGCGGGCAGCCCAACAATTTGGGCTTGTTTTATAACTATGCCGAGCTACTTAGTAAAAGGCAAAATGCTGCTTAATCACATCAAATTTGGTGCATTCCCAGTAGTCGATGTGAGAAACAATTAGTTCACCTGCCGTATCTAAAGTTAGGTCACTCCAGCCCGTTACACTAATTCTTGGTTTCCAAGGTAGTGGTGCATCCCAACTCATTGTCCAACAAGCCTTAACGAGATTATCAGTGCGGGTGATGTCGTGCAGTTCTAGCTTGAGATTTTTAAACCAAAAGGTGATGAAGCCAATCATCTTTTGATATTGCTTGATGCCGCGAAAGTTATAGACAGGATCTTTGAAATAGACATCTTCGCTATAGATGCTATAGGTTTGTGCTTCAGGGAATTTTGCGTAATCTGCCTTAATGATGTCGAGAATATTGGTCATTTTGCGATCGCCTCTGGGGAATCATTGGGGATTCAGGAGAAATCATAGCCCTGACCTTTGATGATAACCTTGAGACTGTTGACTTGTGGAAAATCTTATGTGGGCTAATGCGATCGCCGCTTATTTACATTATTTGAGCTTAGGACTTATTTTTGCGGCTTTATCTACAGAACTATTTACGCTAAAGCAAGACCTAACCAATCGTGATGGATGGCGAATTCTGATTGCCGATACTATTTATGGAATCGCAGGAATTACGGTTTTAGTAACGGGGATTTTAAGATATTTATATTTTGAAAAAGGCGCAGATTACTATTCCCATCAACCAGTTTTCTGGATGAAAATATCTGTATTTATTGCGGTTGGCTTATTGTCGCTATATCCCACAATCTCATTCTTGATGTGGATTAAAAACCTTCGTGCAGAAAAGCCCCCAGAGGTCAGTCCAGAGAAAGTCAAAACCTTAAAAACAATCATTCACGTCGAGCTTGTGGGATTTAGCCTCATTCCTCTCCTCGCTTCCATGATGGCAAGAGGAATTACGTTAGGCTTATAAACAAAGGCGGCGCTTAGCGCCGCCTTTGTTTACGAAAGAGCATTTCTTAACATCGCTAACTTTTCAGGCAAAATGCGATAGTAAATCGAAGTTCCACGTCTTTCTTTGGTAAGTAACCCTGCCCCATAAAGAACCTTGAGATGATGGCTGACGGTTGGCTGCGATATCCCCAAAGTTTCCACCAATTCACAGGCATACACCTCTTTAGTGGGCTGAGCCGCAATTAAACTCAAAATTTGTAGTCGCGCAGGTTCTCCCAATACGCGAAAGATGCTGGCTAATAAAGCTGTGTCCTCTGGTTGCAACCGCCCAGCCATCAGTGGCGGACAACATCTGGTTGCGATCGCAGTGTCCTTGGTTTGAGCCATCATCGGTTGAGAAATTTTCATAGCTTTAATCTTGACATATCCCCATCAAAACCGTCAAAATATCGACAAACACAAATATTGATATAAATCAATACTAATGATTATAGGTTAAATCATGGCAGTGCGAGTTGGTATTAACGGTTTTGGCAGAATTGGCAGATTAGTGCTGCGTGCTGGTTGGGACTTTCCCGAATTAGAATTTGTGCATATTAATGAAATCAAGGGCGGCATTGAAGCTGCCGCGCATTTACTAGAGTTTGACTCGGTGCATGGTCGTTGGTCGCCTGATGTGAGAATAGAAGGCGATCGCATTGCCATCGATGATCAAAAATCAATTCAAAAGCTCAGCTTTAGCGAATATGCCAAACCCGAACTAGTCAACTGGCAAGAACTAGGCGTTGATATCGTATTAGAATGTTCTGGCAAATTTCGCACCCCAGAAACCCTAAATCCCTATTTCACCAAAGACGTAAAGAAAGTCATCGTCGCGGCTCCTGTGAAGGAAGAAGCGCTAAATATCGTGATGGGAATTAACGATCATCTCTACAATTCCACAGAGCATCGGATTCTTACGGCAGCCTCTTGCACCACCAACTGTCTCGCGCCTGTGGTGAAAGTTATCCATGAAGGTTTAGGAATTAAGCATGGTGTGATTACCACGATTCACGATAATACCAACACGCAAACCCTTGTGGATGCACCCCACAAAGATTTGCGCCGCGCTAGAGCTTCGGCTTTGTCCCTAATTCCTACCACTACAGGATCGGCGACTGCCATCACGCTCATCTATCCCGAACTCAAGGGCAAGTTAAATGGATTAGCGGTGCGCGTGCCTTTGCTAAATGCTTCTCTTACGGATTGTGTGTTTGAAGTAGAAAGAGAAACCACAATTGAGGAAGTGAATAGTTTATTGAAAACAGCCGCCGAAGGTGAACTCAAAGGGATTTTAGGCTATGAAGAGCGTCCTTTAGTTTCTATTGATTACAAAGACGATCCGCGATCGTCCATTATTGATGCGCTCTCGACAATGGTTGTGGATGGAACTCAGGTCAAGATTTTGGCTTGGTATGACAACGAGTGGGGCTATTCCTGCCGCATGGCGGAATTGACGAGAAAAGTAGCTGTATCGATTTAAGACCCTCACCCCCCCAGCCCCCTCTCCCGCAGGAGAGGGGGAGCGAAGAATATATATTTCTTTCTTGTTCCCCTCTCCTGCGGGAGAGGGGCTAGGGGTGAGGGCGAAATATCTAAACTTTGAGAAAAATCATGAACTCTTCCACTGCATCCCAAGCAAACTTCAAAAATTATGCGCTTGTCACCCTCACCTATTGGGGGTTCACGATTACCGATGGGGCTTTGCGACTCTTGGTACTTCTCTATTTCAACAATATCGGCTATACACCAATTCAAATTGCTTCCCTATTCCTATTCTATGAAGTCTTTGGAGTTATTACTAACTTTTTAGGCGGCTGGATTGGTTCGCAATTGGGATTGAAAGTTACCCTCTATACAGGAATTGGCTTACAGATTTTCTCGCTGATAATGTTGTCTTTTCTCAATCCAGAATGGGCGCAATGGTTGGCAGTTCTCTATGTAATGATCGCTCAGGCTTTTTCAGGAATTGCTAAAGACTTGACGAAGATGAGTACCAAAAGTGCAATTCGCTTAGTCGTGCCGCAGGATGCTCAATCAGCTTTGTTCAAATGGGTTGCCATTCTTACGGGTTCTAAGAATGCCTTGAAGGGTGTTGGCTTTTTTATTGGCAGTGCTTTATTAGGATTAACAGGCTTTGTCAATTCCCTATGGATTATGGCGGGATGCTTATTTCTGCTCCTGTTCACAGGTTTATTCTTACCCAAAGGCATGGGCAAAATCAAGGCAAAAGTCAAGTTCAAACAACTCTTTTCTAAAAGCCCTGAAATCAATCTTCTATCCGCAGCAAGATTTTTTCTGTTTGGCTCTAGAGATGTTTGGTTTGTGGTGGGATTGCCTGTATTTTTGCGAAGTGTTTTAGGCTGGTCATTCTATCAAGTTGGTGGTTTCTTAGCTTGTTGGGTGATTGGCTATGGACTGATTCAATCCCTTGCACCGACATTGATTAAGCGCTTTGGTTCGGGTCAACCGCCGCGATCGCAAACAGTTCGATTTTGGACAACCGCACTCATTGCCGTTCCTGCACTCATTGCGATCGCCCTACAATTAAATCTCTCGCCTAATCTAGTCATCATCGGCGGCTTACTAATTTTCGGTGTCGTTTTTGCCTTTAACTCATCGGTACATTCCTATCTAGTTCTCGCCTTCACAGACGATGACAAAGTAGCGCTAAATGTTGGCTTCTACTACATGGCAAATTCAGGCGGACGCTTAGCAGGGACGGTGTTATCGGGATTGGTATATCAGTTTGCGGGTTTAGTCGGATGTTTGTGGGTATCGAGTGTTCTTGTTCTTGCCGCTGCCGTGATTACCCGCAAGTTGCCCGATCCTGAACCAAGGAAGGCGATCGCATGGAAATCTGATGGAGAATAGTACAAAAACATAAAATGACTACGCCATTTTGTGTTTTTGTAACGCTTACTGGGTTTGGCTTTTAATCCACAAAAGTGTTGCAACACTTTCGTGAATTGGTATGAGGATGTGCGGCGCTTCGCGCCGCACATCCTTGCCATGATATTTTTAGGACTACCACACGTAACGCCAGTTATGTAACTTCGGCAAACAATTCGGCGATCGGGCGATCGCTTTCTTCTGCTCTAATCACAATCTCCACCAGTTTATTTTTTGCGGTCTCTTCAAATAATGCTTCAACGGTCACTTGAGCAACTTTAGTACGCGGAATACTTCCTTCAAACAGAGTGTCAGCACCAGACATGATTAATCCACCTTGCTTCTCATAATTGAGCAATCCTCCAGGACGAACGATGGTGTAGGTCACGCCGCTATCTTGCAAATATCTCTCTGCTTGCTTCTTCCAAAATAGTACTAGCCAGAATAGATTTAAGGGATGGAACAACTTCGATACACAAAGGGAAGATACGATCGCAAAATGTTTGATGTTTTTTGCCTTTGCTGCATTCACTAAGTTCTTTGTACCGATGTAATCCACTAAATATGGCTCTAATGCATTGAGGCTTGGTTTTGCGCCAGTTGCACAGACCAGCACATCACAATCAGCGATCGCCTCTGCTAAGGTGTCAGCAAAAAGTACATTGCCTTGAACTAATTCCACTTCAGGTGGAAGAATTTTTTTGGCAATTTCTAGGTCACGCACTAAGGCTTTTACGGGAATATTCCGCTTTACTAATTCAGTGACAATATGCCGTCCTGTTTGCCCTGTGGCTCCTGCTACAAATGCTTTCATAGATTATGTTCTCAAAAAAATTTACTAAGCTATAGGCAAGCCCATTTTCCATTGTAATGGCGATCTCTGATCGCTCAACAATACTCACCAATAAAACCAACTATTTTTGGTTTATGGGGATGCCTACTGAAAGTGCAAGCATCTTTGGATGCAGTCTGCGATCGCAATTATTGTCACTTCACTCCTACGGTGAGGAGCGTTACGTTATTATTGGATTATCCAGTGTTAATCGTTTACTGATAGTTGCTCATACAGATCGAGCAGATCGGGTTCGATTAATCAGCGCACGCGAAGCAACTCGATTTGAGCGGAGGTTTTACGAAGATGGATATTAGTAATGAGTTAGAGGATGATTTACGTCCTGAGTATGACTTCAGTAAGATGCAAGGTGGCATTAGGGGAAAGTATGTTGATCGCTATCGAGCAGGAACTAATATGGTGTTGCTTGATCCTGATGTTTTACAAGCTTTCCCTACTAGTGAGTCAGTGAATGAAGCACTTCGACTACTTATGCAAATAGCTCAGAGACAAAAAGCTTAAAAAAGTGATTGCTTATGCAAATTAGGAGTACCAAGCAAATGACACAATCTTTAATTCCCACAAAACTGCCAACATTATATGATTGCGACTTTTTGCTATGGACAGAAGAAACGATCGCGCATTTGCAAACTGGTGACTTTAAGCAATTAGATATTGCCAACTTAATTGAGGAGATCGACTCATTGGGAAAAGCTCAGAAAAATGCATTTAAAGGTCAAATTCGGGCGCTTATCGAACATATTATGAAACGATGCTACGTTAACATGCCGATTGAATATCATGGATGGGAACGGTCAATTCGCAACATTCGCCCCGAAATTGAAGACCTGATGGAAACTTCTCCCAGCTTACAGAATGACTATCAAAAAATTCTCGATCCCGTCTATCAACAATGTCTTAAAAAGCTGCGACCCGAATACAAAAGTACAAATTTCTCTGACACATGGGAATTTACGCGATCGCTTGATGACCTTCTCAATTTAGATTTCTGGGCATAAAAGAGAGAGCGCATAGCGCTCTCTCTTTTATGCTAACTTCTGTAACCAGTGAATTACTAGAGCATTCACAATCTCAGGGCGATCATCGTGGGGGCAATGTCCAGTATTGGGAATGGGAATGACTTGAATATCCTTAGTCTTACTTGCATCTTCATAAACTTTCGCTCCATTAATTGGAGTCCAAGGATCAGCATCACCCCAAAGCACTAGTAGAGGCTTCTCTACCTTAGCCAGTAAATCAGAAGTGCGGGGACCAGCAGGAGCCGTTAAGATCGAGGCAAAAACCTTCTGTGCGCCTTCATCACAGGATGGCTGATAGAGCATATCCACTAACTCATCATCGATCGCTTGATGATTGCGATAAACCTGACGCAGAGAGTTGCGAATATTCCGCTTTTGGCGAACTTGATTGAATACAAATTTGCCTGTGACCTCAGAGCTAACTAACTTCGCAAAAGCACCCATCACTAAGCGCAAGGGTAAATTCAACTCTTCAGGACGATGATTTAAGCCACCTGCGGCATTAAGCAAGACTGCACCGATCGCAATTTCAGGAGCATTAGTTGTGAGCATCAATGCTAGTAATGCACCAATGGAATTACCGATAAATATTGCTGGTTGCTGCACAAATTCTTGATGAAAATCTTTGAGCAGTTCTTCCCAAAGTTCTAGTGAATAATCAAGGGCAGGTTTTGCTGATCCCCCAAATCCTAAGAGGTCGATCGCAAATACTTGATAGCCAGCATCGGCAAAAGCAGGAATATTCTTTTTCCAGTGACCAATCGATGCACCGAAGCCGTGAATTAAGACTAGGGGTGTGCCTGTACCAGTCACAGAATATTGAATTTTATATCCACGCCATGTCCATGTTTGCAAAGGAGATAAAAGGCGATCGCGAGTTTCGGTATTTTCTGTAGTTAGCACTGCGGTGACTCTTGATGAAGAACTATGAGGAGTTTTGGTAATTACGAATTACGAGTTATTAGCGATTTTATGATCATGTATTCTAAATCGTCATCTTGCTTAATGTGGAAATCAACTATTTGGAAGTTGATAAAAGACGAGGGCGGTTTGTCCATATTGGCGGCGATCGCTACAAACTAGATCACCCATCGTATCGGGCAGAGGGCGCAGGCGATCGCATTCGGCAATTACTAGTGCATCATCCGCAAGTAAGGGTGGTAGAGCTTTCAACACAGGTGCGTAGAGATCGCTTTGGTAAGGAGGATCAAAATAAACTAAATCGAAAAATTTTGGTGCTAACTTGGGCAGAATTTTAATTGCATCGCCTTTAATGACTTGAAATTTTTGTTCGGGTTTAGCGAATTTTTGCCAATTTTCACTGACGATGCGACAGGCGATCGCTGACAACTCAATTCCTACAACCTGATTAGCACCTCTCGCTAGTGCCTCTGCTCCCATCGCTCCTGACCCCGCACAGATATCGAGCCAATTTGCATTTTTGATGCGACTTTGCAAAATATTAAAAACGGCAGCTCTGACCTTACTGGGTGTGGGGCGGGTAGATAAACCTGTTGGGGTTTTGATCGGGCGATCGCCCTTAATACGAATAGACATAAAGAAATTCACTCAGTCAAGGCGGCGCATAGCAACACCTTCACTTAAATTAAATGACTCGAAAAAGATAAACCCTCAATTTGGTCAATGGGAACCATCCAAATTTTATTTTGATATGGTCGCCATACGGCACTCATCACATAGTGATTGCGGATAGAGATGATGTGAACGTGAGGAATACCAGAAAATTTTGAACAGGAACGCAAAAAATCTAAAGTTCTAATTAAACGACTATGTAAAAATGTTGCCATTTCATCACTACAGTTTTGGCGTAACATCGGTACAACTTGCGGATCGGTATCTCCCCTGAGTTCGTAAATAATATGCGTTTTGCCCTTGAAATCAATTTTGCGCGATCGCACTTCCCAACCGCACAAAACGCCAAAGCCAATCACAGCCATACCTAGATCGATATGAAAATCACGCATTTGGAATTTCGTGTTGCTACTCATATCTGTGTGGGTGTTATACCCAGTCCAAGCGTGAAATCTCTCCAAATTATCGTCGTTAATATCCACGGCTGAACGATAGGGAGAGCTTACAGCACGGTTAATTTGTGTGGTTTCGGAAGGTGGCTCTGATGTCATACTTGTCCCATGAGTGACAGCATTTATTTGCAAAAACTAGACCGATGCAATTAACAATCTTACTAAAAATGCCTAAAAGCTGAAGCAATATATTAACTAGCAGCTTAACATTCTTTTAAATAAGTTCTTGGTTAAATTAAGGTGCTGCGATTTAATAAAAAACCCTTACAGCTATTACTTCACTTTCATAACTGTACAGACATGTATGCTACCCAAAAGTTCGCTTAGTTACCAACAGTTGCAACCAGATTTTTTGCAGCGCGAATTGTTGCAATATCAGCGTACTTTACTTACCAATATTGGGATCTTAATAGGATTGGTGGTGATTGGGACATTGGGGTATCGCCTGCTCGAAGGATGGAGTTGGTTTGACGCGCTTTACATGACAATCATTACCCTTGCCACGATTGGTTATGGCGAAACCAATCCCCTGCATTTTGAGGGGCGGGTGTTTACGGTTGTGTTAATTATTCTGGGAGTTGCTAGCATTAGCTACATTGCAACTCAGTTTACGGCGGCGATCGCCAATGGTCATATTTACAATATTTTTCAGGCAAGACGACTCCGAAAAATCATGCAAGCCTTAGATAAACATTACATAATCTGCGGATTTGGGCGCACAGGACGACAAGTTACGGTCGAATTTGCGGCAGAGGGAAGTATTTCCTTTGTGGTGATTGATAGCGATCCAGTGATGATTGTACAGGCTGAGCAGGCTGGCTATTTGGCGGTGCAAGGAGATGCAGCCCTCGACCAAACATTGCTTTTTGCGGGAATTGAACGGGCGATTTGCATTGTGGCGGCTTTACCATCGGATGCGGAGAATCTCTATACCGTTTTGTCTGCAAAAACCTTAAACCCTGACATCAGGGCGATCGCTAGAGCGAGTACCGAAGAAGCGATGCAAAAGCTCCGTCGTGGTGGAGCCGATGAAGTCATCTCGCCATATATTACAGGTGGGAAAAGGATGGCGGCTGTGGCTTTGCGACCACAGGTGATGGATTTTGTTGATGGAATTATTGCAGGGGAAAATCGCTCGTTTTATATTGAGGAGTATCGCATTGATGACTCCAGTTATGTGGGAGTTTCTCTTAAAAAAGCAAGTTTGCGATCGCAGACTGGTGTTCTCGTCTTAGCGATTCGTCGCGCTGATGGTCATGTGATTGCGGGGCCCGATGGAAATACTGAAATTTTGCAAGGTGATGTTCTGATTTCTATGGGAACGCCTGAGCAATTGAGAGCGCTCAACCAAATCCTCAGTCCACTGTCCAAAGCTCCCAATGTTTTACGCTTACCACGCATGAAGTGATCTGGTGGCGCGGCGAAGCCGCGCCACCAAAGTTTTTGGTGAGGCTTTGCCGCTCAAAAAATATTAAATCGCGGAACTCTAATAGTGTGAATTTCATTTCTCCATCGCGAATTATTCAAATTAAGATCGCTGATGCGATTAATTTGGTGTTTGGCACTTGGCTTACTCCTAGGGAAATTTCGCTGGAGGTGGGCTATCCCAAATACGAAGCCCACTACACATCAACGATCGCTCTGGCGATCGCCAATCGCTTAAATCTCAGTCCATTACAAATTGCCGAAGCGATCGCGCTAACTTGTTCGCAAAATCCAGAACTCACTTCACAATGGCAAATTCAAGCTTTAGGTAAAGGTTGGCTCAATATTTTTCTAAGTGAGCAATATATCGCTGAAAGTTTATTAGCTTTGGAGCAATGGCAGATTGAGGGAATTACTAATTACGAAGGATTTTGGCAAAAGAGCGATATTTCCATAGATTTTACAAACAAGTCCCTTGATCCAATCGTGCAGTATGCCTATGCTCGTTGTTGTGCGTTAATCAGATTGGCTAAACTTTTTGATGGTGCAGCGAAGCCGCACCATCAAAAATCGGTTCCTTGTTTTACGGTGCAGTCCCTACATTTAGAACCTGCCGAAATTGGTTTGTTGATGCAGAACTTGGCGATCGCCGCTTATTTGGAGAGTGAGAATTCTACAAGCAGTAATAAATCTAGAACTAAATTATCGCGATCGCTTGCTGAGTCTTTTTTGCAGTTTTACGATCATTGTCGAATTTTTGGAGTTAATCGAGAAGTAGCTCTGCGACGATTATTACTAATCAGAATTACGCAAAAATTACTGCTAGCGATCGCCCCACCCGAAATTAATTACGCAATGTACTTGTAACGATAAACGCCGCAGCAAAGCTGCGGCGTTTATCGCAGCATTAACATGGCATCGCCAAAGGAATAAAAACGATATTCCTTTGAGATCGCCTCTTGATAGACCGACATTAACAACTCGCGTCCACCCTCACCCAAAAACGATGACATCATCATTAACAAAGTTGACTTCGGTAAATGAAAATTAGTCACCATCCCATCTAAAACCCGCCACTCATAGCCTGGATAAATCATCAAATTCGTTTTGCCCTTGAAAGCTTGAAAATTTGAGTTCTCTAGCGATCGCGCCACCGTACTACCCACACCAATCACTCTTCCACCCCTTGCTTTGGTTTCCTTAATTTTCGCGACCGTCTCCTCAGACACCTCACACCACTCGTTATGCATCACATGCTGTGTGATGTCTTCGGTCTCTACAGGACGAAATGTACCAATACCCACATGCAAGGTCACAAAGGCTTTATCAACTCCTTGATCCTCTAGTTTTTGAAAAAGTTGCTCTGTAAAATGTAAACCCGCCGTTGGCGCAGCGATCGCCCCAGATATTTCTGCATAGATGGTTTGATAGCGCTCAGGATCGGTGTGGGAATCCGTTACATAGGGCGGTAATGGTAACTTGCCTAACTTTTCAATAATTTTGTCAAGATCAGCCTCTGCAGGAATATGAAACTGCAATTCTCGCGCTCTGGTAGTTGTTTCAATCCCCTCCACAGTCGCTTTGACATTTTCTGCAAATATGATCGTGCTACCAATGGGCAAGCGCTTACCAGGTTTAACCAAAGCTAACCAGCGATTTAGTCCAATCGGCTCCATTAGCAAAATCTCGACAGGAACTCCCGATAGTTTCTGACCATACATTCTTGCAGGAATGACTTTGGTGTTATTAAAAACGAGCAAATCTCCTGCACGTAAGAAATTGGGCAAATCGTAAAAGTGCTGGTGCAGTAAATTGCGATCGCTGTCAATCACCAATAGCCTCGATGAATCCCTTGGTGTGACTGGATCTTGAGCTATGCGATCGCTTGGCAATTCATAGTCGTAGGCGCTTAACGCATAATCAGGCTCAAGTTCAGGCGCAGGCTGTGAAGTCATAGAAAGGTTACATTTTTAGACATAGGTACTACCTAACAATTTGCAGTACTTATGTAAGTGTTTGCCAAAAAGTGACTAAGTTATAAAAAAATATAAGAAATTTTATATACCAATTGCGGAAACAGTGGTATACAGATGGCAGCAGCAACATATGTATCGAACATATGAGGCGATCGCATTTTTAGACTTTAGAAATTGAACGAGGAGCTTATGCAGTACTTAATGACCGATCTTCACCAACGTTTTATTGGTGCATTGCACTATAACAAGCCCCTTGCTGTGGGTGATGTATTTCGTGCGGACAATACTAAGACTTATACCGTTGTCAGTATTAACGATACCCGTAACAAGAGCAAGGATGTCAAATCTGTAACAGTAATTCCTGTGCGCGAAGCTGTGAATGCTCATTAACTTACTAATTAATAAGCAAGTTGATTGGCTTATTAGGTTATTGTCTGGTAATTTTTCGCTTGATAGTCTATTTATATTGCTCACACTATCTAAAAGTATTAGCTAAAAGTACTATTTCAAAACATTGAAAGTAAGAAATAAGTCTAGGGAATTATCAAAAAAAATCTGAGAGAATCATCGAAGCTATTGACAATACATTGATATAACTGAGTATTTCTTTGTTCTCTTCAGATGTCGCCATCATCAATACACAATAAAAAGCAGCACTAAGTGCTGCTTTTTATTGTGATAGTTTTATAACTGCCGTCGATTGTGCCGAAAAGAATGGCGGCGCTAAGCGCCGCCATTCTTTTCGGCACAGTTTTGTAATTAATTTTGCTTAGCTACTTAAGGGTTAAAAAATGACGCTTTGTGCACCGCGTCTAAATCCCAAAGATGAAAAGCAGCGCATTGCGCTGCTTTTCATCTTTGGGGTTTAGATTAAAATCATGCCATGTTTTAAATTATTTAAAGAAGATGCTTCGATGGGGTTACCTCTTAGATCTAAACGTACAAGATTTTTGAGATTAGAGATGGTCGCAGGAAGATTAGTTAATTGGTTGTAAGACAAATCTAATTCTGTAATATCCATAAGATTACCAATCTCAGGTGGCAGATCACTCAGTTGATTATTGCCAAGATATAGCTCGGTTAATCCTGTAAGCTCACCAATTTCTTCGGGCAAAGTTGTAAGATTGTTTTTTCGCAAATCTAACTCAGTCAAGTTTGTAAGATTACTGATTTCTATAGGTAATCTATCGAGCTTATTTTCACTTAAATCAAGCCATGTTAAAAACTTCAGCATTCCAATCTCAGATGGCAAACTTGCTAAAGAATTAGCGTTAACATCAAATCTGGCTAGATTAGATAATTTTCCAATATCTGAAGGCAAAGAGGTAATCCGATTTTCAGCTAAATTTAGCACTGTAAGATTTCTTAGCAGCATCACTGCATCAGGAATTTTGGTCAGTTGATTTGATTCTAGGTGCAGCCAAGTGAGTTTCTGTAAATGTGCGATCGCTTCAGGCAGAGAAGTCAAGTTATTTTCACTGAGATATAACCAAACTAAATGTGTCAATTTACCAATCTCTTCAGGTACTGCTACCATTTGTAGTTCACTTAGATACAGAGATGTCGCTTCTGAAGCTCTGGCAGTCTCAATTTCTTTCAGAATTTCCTGTTCGTTCATAGTCTCGCTTGCATTGTTTGATTATGGGACTCAAGTTGCAAATTGATAATTGTTGTTTGAGCTACTACTCAGAGGGCGATCCCTGCCATCCGACAATTTTGTTTTTGCATGGATTTATGGGTGATTGCTTTGAGTTTAAGCAGGCGATCGCAATTTTGTCTAAACAATTTTACTGTGTTGCGATCGATTTGCTAGGGCATGGTCAGACTAGGATCATAGACTCAAGAATTGATCAAGATAACTACTACACAATACAATCCACCGCCAACTTTGTCATCAAATTTTTGGATTTACTTCATGTGAATCGCTGTTTTTTAGTGGGATACTCTATGGGTGGAAGGTTAGCTTTATATTTAACAATCCACTTTCCGCAATATTTTTGTAGGACAACTCTCGAATCAGCGTCCGCAGGTTTACAAACAGCTCAAGAAAGAGGCGATCGCCTTGATAAGGATCAATTACTCGCCGCCAAGCTAGAAGCTAGTGATTTTCGATTATTTCTTGAAAATTGGTATCAACAGCCTATTTTTGCCACCTTGCGATCGCATCCAAATTTTGCCCAAATGCTAGAGCAACGTTTAAATAATTCGCCTGCCTTATTAGCCAAATCTCTACGCAATCTCAGCACAGGGATGCAACCATCATTATGGGAGAAGCTTCCAAAAAATCAGATTCCGTTGTTGTTACTTGCTGGTGAGTTAGATCCCAAGTTTGTGCAAATAAATCGCCAAATGCAACAGCTATGCAAGTATTCGCAACTAGAGATTATCCCTAGTTGTGGTCACAATATTCACTTTGAGAATTCTGATCTATTTGTTGAGAAGATCAAAGCATTTTGTAGCTATAGCTGTCGCCAGTCTGGTTAGAATACAAACCCAAGAAGCGAGTGGCGGCGGCGCTTTGCGCCGCCGCCACTCGCTTCTTGGGTTGACAACTAATTAAACTAACTTCAGTTCGACGAAAGCGAAAAATGGTAAGAATCGCTTAGCGATTCTTACCATTTTTCGCCATTTGCGGCGTGCTTCGCACGCCGCAAATGGCTATATCGAACTCACGTTAAACTAAAAAGCGGCGCTTCGCGCCGCTTTTTAGTTTAATTACTGATGTTACGTGGAAGGAGTTCTTGCGATCCTCAATATTGAGGGCTGGCACGGGGGCACAGCCCCTACAGGATATGAATTATTCAGGTAGGGGCAATGCCCCCGTGCTTGCCCTATGACGCTAGCAGCAAGAGATTCATCATCTGAGTTCCACGTAACATCAGTTAATTAGAAGCAATATTTCTTAAATCTGGACGAATTGCAGGTGTAAAGAAGAGCGTCTCAAAGGATGCATCTCGATTACCCAAAGTCTCATAAAAGAAAAATGAGAAACCATCAAGATTCATCTCACGCGCAACTCTGACTTGACCTTTAATCTGTCGCATATCGACATTTTGGACTCTTAAGCCTGTCAAAATGCCTACCGCTACAGGAATTTTTTGGCGAATCTCTTGCAGCTCTGGACGAGATAACTCAGTTGTAAAGTTGCCAATGTTATCTCGATATACCTGCACAATTAGTTCATCAATGTAATTTAGATAAACCCAGCTATACCAATCTTGCAAGAATTTCTTATAGGAAAATTCTTTGGGGTTAGGAGATAAAGAAACTAGGCAATTGGGTTTGATCGCCTTAACGGCTCTAGATATTTTCCTCATTAAATTTGTCACATACTTAGCGCGCCATTTCATCCATGAAGGATCGTTAAAATCTTCAGGTGGCAGCCGCCCAAAGTGATCTTTCTTATATAAAGCGATCGTGTAATCGTCGTAGCCAAGCTCTACGGGCATCCCAAAATGATCATCAAGTTGAATGCCATCGACATCATATTTGGTGACGACTTCCACAATTAAATCTGTGAGAAACTTCTGCACTTCAGGACGTGCAGGGTTGAGCCAAGCAAGACGATGTTGATCTTTTTCGCCATGCAAGAAAAGGTGAGAGCCATCTCTGCGCTGGGTGATCCAGTCTGGGTGTTGGCGCATTAGCTCCGAGCTTTCCTCAGTCATTAAGCCATACTCAAACCAAGGAATTACCGCAAAACCCTGTTCATGTCCAAATTTGATGGTTTCCGCAAGCATATCTCGCTCTTGCAAACCTGATATAGGAAAGACATCTACGCCAAACTTATCTTTAGCAACTTTGCTGGGGTAAAGTGTGTATCCACGATTCCAAACTGTGGGATATAAGGTATTAAAGTTTAAACGCTTTAATCTCTTAATTGCTCTTTCAAGACTTTGGGTCGAAAATAAAACCTCACTATCGACATTAGTTAGCCAAATACCGCGCAATTCATTGACATTAGATGGTCTGATCTGCGGTTGAGTAGGTGGGGGAGATTGATCAATCGTGTTGCTAGCAGTAATATTCGCATTACCGTTAGGAGTCTGAGCTACCGCCCAAAAAGGAAAATTGATCATCATTGAGATCGCAAACCCTAGAAAGGTTAAAACTAGGAAACGAAGCCGTGCTTGCCAAGATATAGAATTAATTTTCCCCATAATCACTAATGAGCTAGGTAAGCTCTAACTCCTCACATTTAGGCTGCAAATTTTTTGTCAACTTATTGTATAACAATGTAAAAAACCACAAAAGGGGGAAGATGCTTATTATCCGCCTATTTTTTGTCAGCTTTTTTGCTGAGATCCCAGTAAATCACGATTTATTTCCAGAATGGGGCATAACAAATCGGCAACATTTTTGGGCAGAAGATCTTTGACCACATCTTGCATTACTAGATAGGTGATGTTACAAGCCTCCTGTGCGCCAAAGGCTTGCATGATCGTCTGGAACCAATACAAAAACTGTTGCCGCAAAAGTTCTGGATCGTCTAATAAAACAGTCATGGCAGAATGGCGTAAAACCCTTAAGGTGTCTTGTTTCCACTTGCCTTGCATGTCCTCCCCCTTTGGCAAAAGCAAGTTGGGATAGGACGTTTTTAGTTTGATCAAAACCGTATCGACAATTTCTTTCTCGACAGCTTTAATGCGTCGATAAGCCTCAACCCGTGAGTCAAATGAGGAGATATAGGTATCCATAAATTGCAGCTCTTCGTCGCTAGCATAGCGACCATCTGCATTTGTTCCTAGTTGTTGCAGCTTGCTTAACATAGTTAAACGGCACTCAGTTTAGTATTAATCATTTAAGGGCTTCGTTGTAAAATAAAGAATCGATTTTTGATGGCGTGGCTCCGCCGCGCCATCAAAAATCGGGTTCTTTATTTAATTATTTATAGGTTAGTCACGATTTTCGTGCTAATTCTATAAAATGATTTTATACGGGTCTGAGCCTGAAACTATCCGCCACTTTAAGCATTATCTCTAGCGATCGCCCTTTTTTTGTTACGATCCAGATAAATCGATAAATATATTGATTTATTTATTGCTGCTCACGACACAAATCTATGCGATCGCTCGCCGCCATATCCTGTCATGTTATCTGACAATGACCACATTGAAGGGCTGTTCACCGAAGCTGCCCAAAATTGGGATTTAGATCGGCTTTATGCAGATTTACAAACTGCTAGTGGCAAGGAAATCAAGCCCTTTGAAAAGGCTTGTTTGCGTGGGTTGCTATGTCGTTATCGTCCAGGGCAACTTGCCTTTAAGCTAGCTTGGACTTCGGGGGCGTTGCGGGTGGAGTTAAATAAGGGGCTGTATCGATCGCTTGAGGCGATCGCCGATCAGCCGCTTAATACTTTACGTTGGGAAAAAGTACCCGAATGGTTAGAGGCTAAGGGGTATAAAACTCAACGCCAAAATCTGCATAATCCACATAATCTAGCCGCCGACTCTCAGGTTAACTCAGGGAAAAATTATGCCGATTGGGGCGAGGCTCCGAATATTCAAACTTTTTATGGACGCACGGAAGATCTAGCTAAACTAGAGCAGTGGATTGTGCGCGATCGCTGTCATCTCTTGGCGATTTGTGGAATGGGAGGCATTGGCAAGACGGCTCTAGCCGTGAAACTAGTTGAAAATATGCAATCACAGTTTGATTGCTTTATTTGGCGATCGCTGCGGGGCGCACAGCCGACCTCACAGTTAATTGCCGATCTGTTGCAATTTCTCAATAGTTCACAGCAAACTGGTTGTAGTATTTCTGATTTATTGGAAGTTTTGCGCCAAAAGCGTTGTTTGATTGTGCTAGATGACTTTGAAGCGACACTACAAGATGGGGAATTGGTGGGAGTCTATCGCCAAGGTTGCGAAGCCCATGCAGATTTGTTACAGCGTGTTGGCTCTGAGCGGCATCAAAGCTCGCTGATTTTGATTGGGCGCGAACAACCTAAAGAAGTCTCCATGCATCAAGGGGAAGATCAACCGATTCGCTATTACAAAGTAAATGGATTGCAACGACAAGGAGCCTTTGAATTACTGAGAGCGAGAGGGTTTACAGGTTCCGAAAATGGATTAGAAGCTTTAGTACAGCAATATCGGGGTAATCCGTCGGCTTTGAGAATTGTGGCGGGAACAATTCAGGAATTATTTAACGGCAATGTTTCGGAATTTCTCAAACAGACAGCACTAGCTCTAGGGGATGTGTTACGCACGCTTCTCTATCAACAGTTTGAACGTCTCTCCAAACTAGAAAAGGATGTCCTGTATTGGCTTGCGATTAAGCATCGTCCTGTATCCCTCTCAACCTTGCGTTCAGAGATGAATTTACAAACCTCTGGCTCAGAATTAATTAATGCTTTAGAGTCATTGCGATGGCGATCGCTAATCGAAAAAGTCTCTGAGCAGGGTGAGGTGATGTTCTTGTTAGAGCCTGTAGTCATGAAATATGTGAATCGTCAATTTGTTGATGAAGTAAGCAAAGAAATTACAGCGATCGCATCTCAACAAAATCTCAAATCAATTAATCTATTACAAAGTCATGTACTCGTTGAAGATCATGCTCCTGACTCAATTCGGGCGATGCAGATTCGACTAGTTCTCAAGCCAATTAAAGACAAGTTAAATAAGGCGATCGCCCAAAGCAACATCGAATTGGAATCTCTACGGGAAATTCTCGCGAGTCAGCACCAAGTCCAACCAATTGAAGGCACAAGTTACACCGAAGTTAATCTCGCCCTAATTGGCTTATGGTGGTAAATTAGAAACCATTTAAGAATTACTTTCTGCGGCTAAAGCTCCTAAGAGATCCCCCTCAATCCCCCTTAAAAAGGGGGAAGGATTTAATTCTTCCCCCTTTTTAAGGGGGCTGGGGGGGATCTAGACAATTCTTAAATAGTTTCTTAATCGCAATCCCAAGAACGGCACAACTAATCCTGAACTTAAAATTCTGACATCTAAATTTTATGACTACACCTTCCAACATATTGGCAACTAATCTCAAAGATGCTTATCGCGTTTGCGATGTGGTTCCGCTCCAAGATGTAGAGCTAGAGCGCTATTATGTGGATTTGTCGAAGACGCGCAAAACTGATGCGATCGATAGTATTACGCTGATTTTAGATGATCAAAAGTCTGGAGATTTTGTCACAATTTTATTTACTGGACATAGAGGTAGTGGCAAAAGCACAGAATTAAGACTAATCCAAAAGCGTTGGCAAGATGAATATCAAGTAATTTATGTTGATGCTTCAAACGAAACGGATATTAATGATGCTGAATATACTGATATCTACTTAATTGTGATCAAGTGGGTAGAGTTTGAGCTGCGTAAACAGGGATTGAAGTTTGATGCTGAATTACTATCAAATTTTGAAGAATGGTTTAAAGAAGTAACCAATGAAACAGTGGAATCAGTAGACAAGTCAATTTCTGTAGAAGGAGAAGTAACTTTAAATGCTGAAATTCCTTTTGTGGGAATAGTACCACCATTTTTGGCAAAACTTGTGTTAAAGCTTTTGGGACAAGTTAAGGCTTCACATCAGGGCAAAAAGACAGTTAGGCAAACTCTTTTAAAAGATGTCGAACGCTTAAAAACTGATATCAATTTACTATTGGATGATGGATTAAAAAAATGGCAGAAAAAGTTTCCCAAATGCAAAGACTTTTTGATAATTTTCGATAATTTAGATCGCTGTCCTCCCCCTGTCGCTAATCATTTGTTTTTTGACTATGCCTCACAGCTAAAGGATTTACACTGCTCGATTGTTTACACTGTGCCAATTTCAGCCGTCTATTCACCTAAAGGTGTTAGCGCTGCTTTTCCGAATTACCATATCATTCCCATGATCAATATTTACAATTATGATCCTCTCGATCGCAGTGGGAAAGAGCCTGAGTATAGTGCCAAGGGTTTAGATGCAGTGGCAAGTTTGATTGAGAAGCGGATCGATATTGATGCGATCTTTGAGTCTCGACAATGTTTATTAGAGTTAGCAAAATACAGTGGTGGTCACGTTCGGCAAATGATGCAGATCGTCAGAGGAGCCATCCAAAATGCGAGAACTAGTCGTCGAGATAAGGTAAATGATGAGAATGTGACCTATGCGATTAATCAGCAACAATTCACTATGGAGCGCATGATTCCCAATGAACATTATCCAGTTTTGGTGAAGGTTTATTTGGAGAAAAATGTGCCAAGAGATGAGGTGGGACAGTTGATGTTGTCGAATATTTCAGTTTTGGAATATAACGGATTAGAACGTTGGAATTATCTTAATCCAGTAGTAATTAGAAGTCGTTTGTTTAAAAGAGCGTTGGAAGATTATCTAGCTAAGAATCCATAAATGCCATGACAGAAGCTGATCAACCAGAAGATGAAAACCTATCTAAGTTCCGATCGCTTAATGATGATGCGATTCAGAGTTTGTTGGCGATGTTGGATTTGTCGCAGGGTTTCACGATCGCTTTTGCAGAGTGTAATTTTTGGCAAGATGGGGTGGCGTTGGTGGCGGCGCTAAATGAAGAGATCGCTAGTGATCCTGAGTGGGGGGAGTTACAGCTAGAGTCTTGGGAATTTAATGATCCTGATTTGCGATATTTGTTGGATGAGTTAATCAAGCGTCTAGAAACTTTACCGCGCCAAGAGGAGAAGAAGTTGGTGTTGGTATTGAGTGGTTTAGAAAATGCGATCGGGGTAGTGGGAGACTATCCACCGTTTTTAGTGGATTTAAATTTTGTGCGGGATGCTTATGCACGGTTGGCTCCTCATCCTGTGGTGTTTGTGTTGCCAGACTATGCGATCACCCGTGTAGCCAATTTTGCACCTGACTTTTGGGCTTGGAAATCTGGGGTGTTTAAGTTTAAAACCGCAAAGGAAACTAGGGATTTTGCTGAAGCAAAAACAATTGGCTCAAATCGTATTCTTGGCAATTATCTCAAGCCCGAAAAGAAAGAACGTATTGATCTGTTACATCGATTGCTAATGGAAGCTAATCCTTCTGGCTCTGATTCAGAATCTAACCCCAATGGCTCAAGTCAAATAAATATTTTGAATGAATTAGGTTCTGCTTATTTCAGCTTGAGTGAATATAATCGTGCAATTGAATTTTCTCAGCAAGCATTGACACTCTCCCAAAAGTTAGCAGATCGCAAAGGTGAAGCAGCTTCTCTTTGCAATCTAGGCAATGCATACTATTCACTAGGACAGTACCAGCAAGCAATTCAGTTTCAGCAACAGTTTTTGGAAATCAAAAGAGAAAAAGGCGATCGCAATGGTGAAGCAAATGCTCTTGGCAATCTAGGGCTTGCTTACTATTCACTAGGACAGTACCAGCAAGCAATTCAGTTTCAGCAGCAGTCTTTGGAAATCAAAAGAGAAATAGGCGATCGCAATGGTGAAGCAAATGCTCTTGGCAATCTAGGGCTTGCTTACTATTCACTAGGACAGTACCAGCAAGCAATTCAGTTTCAGCAACAGTCTTTGGAAATCCATAGAGAAATAGGCGATCGCAATGGTGAAGCAAATTCTCTTTGCGGTTTAGGGATTGCTTACTATTCACTAGGACAGTACCAGCAAGCAATTCAGTTTTATCAACAGTCTTTGGAAATCTATAGAGAAATAGGCGATCGCAGTGGTGAAGCAAAGTCTCTTGGCAATCTAGGGATTGCTTACTATTCACTAGGACAGTACCAGCAAGCAATTCAGTTTCAGCAACAGTCTTTGGAAATCACAAAAGAAATTGGCGATCGCAATGGTGAAGCAAATTCTCTCCATAATCTAGGGCTTGCCCTTAAAGAATTAGGTCGCAGAGGTGAGTCCATAGAGGCTTTCAATGCTTCAAGAAAAATATATGAACAATTGGGGCTTTATCATATGATTAAGAACTCAAGTAAATCCTTTGCACCGCTAGAAACTGTCGCCAAAGAACCCAAGCGATTTGAACTGCCAGATCCACCCAAACGCAAGCGCCGCAAAAATCTCTTTCAGACTATTTTTGTTTGGTTGCGACGTATCTGGTCAAAACTGTGGCGATGAAATTAGTAAATAAACGTCAGTTCGACGAAAGCGAAAAATGGTAAGAATCGCTAAGCGATTCTTACCATTTTTCGCCATTTGCGGCGTGCTTTGCACGCCGCAAATGGCTATATCGAACTCACGTTAAATAAAATAGAACTGTAGTGGCAAAGCATTCCCACCACAATCTATAAATTCCCAGATAATCTTCATTTGGGAATGCTTTGCCCAAAACCTTGCTCTTGGTTTAGGTTTGAGCGCAAAGCACTGTAATAACAAAGATACTAGATTCGTGCAAAGTTATACAGAATAAAACTTTGGAGCGTTGTACCGTCAATTTTATAGAACTATACACAAGAGTGACTTTTATGGTAGCAACCAAAGAAGTATCTTTGCCACGCAATTGCACCTTCAGCCCAACTGATTGGCAAGCGCTTGCGCCCTTCTGGTATCCCGTTGCATTCTCCCATGAAATCACAGCCGAGAAACCCTATGGCACACATCTCCTAGACGAGAGATTGGTGATTTACCGAGTTTCCGATGGTTCAATTATCGTTGCCAAAGACCTCTGCCTACATCGTGGAGCTCCGCTAAGTTTGGGTTGGATTGAAAACGATCGCCTTGTTTGCCCCTATCACGGCGTGCAATATGACTGCAATGCCAAATGTGTTTACATTCCCGCCCAGCCTGAAGCCACAATTCCATCAAGACTTAAGTTAAAAACCTATCCAGTGATGGAACGCTATGGGTTAGTTTGGACAAGATTGATCGACAATGGTTCTGTCCCATTTCCTGAATTAGATGAATGGGAAGATCCAGATTACATTCAGGTATTACCTAATTCTGTGGATTTGGATGCAGCCGCAGGGCGGCAGGTAGAAGGCTTCTTAGATGTCAGTCACTTTGCTTTTATCCATGCGAAGTCTTTTGGAGAGATAGATAATCCTGAAGTCCCAGATTATACGATCGAACAAACTCCTCAAGGCTTTCGTGCTGACTATATCAGTACTGTTAGCAACTATGCCCACGGCATGAAGCATCTAGCTCCTCCTGATTTTTTGTGGAGGAGACTATTTGAGTTGTTTATTCCTTTCACCGCCAAGTTGACAGTTTTCTTTCCTCATGGCAAGCTGCATGTTCTCAATGCGGCTTTGCCAATTTCGGCGCGTAAAACGCGATTGTTTGTACCGATTTGTCGTAATTTTGATAAAGATGCTCCCTTACAAGACACCCTCGATTTTAACGATCAGGTATTTTATGAGGATAAGGCGATCGTTGAGGAGCAATGGCCAGAGGATTTACCTATTTGCCTTGCTGACGAGGTACATATTGCAGGCGATAAAAGCTCAATTACTTTTCGTAAGAAGCTAGCCGCAATCGGCTTAGGTAAATCTTTTACTTCATAATTTATAGCAATTGCCGAATAAACGAACCATAAGAAAAAAGATTAAAAGCTTTGCAAAGCAAAGCTTTTAATCTTTTTTCTTGGTTTGGGTTTGAGCGCAAAACTTACGTTGCTATAGTAAGCTAGCGCTTACTATATTTTTCTACCGTTGTGAGTAATTCCTTCTCTCCAAACGGTTTCGTTAAATACTCCGTAGCTCCCACCATCCGAGCCTTGACGCGATCGATAAACCCATCTTTACCCGTTAACATAATAATCGGAACCTTAGCAAACGCGCTTGACTTACGCAGCATTCCACATAGCTCGTATCCATCAATCTCTGGCATTGTGATATCACACAAAATCAGATCGGGATTATGTTGAAAAATCAAGCTTAAAGCCTTAATTGGACTAGATACTGCCATAACTTGAAAGCCATGATTATGCAAAATATACTCAACAGCCCGACAGATAGTCACACTATCATCAATACATAAAATTCTGGGCGATTGTACCTTTACTTGTTGCGGTTCACTCATCGCTAATGGTGTAATCGCAACCTGTCCAATCGCGATCGCATCGTAGATCAACTGTCCAACTTGGCTAATATCCTTTCCTGCATATCGTGACAACTGGCGAATTGTCGTTTTACCATCGATCCAAGCATTTAAAGATGGCAAAGATTCTTGAGTAAGCAATACAGGACATTGATCGATCGACTGTAAAACTGGATAAAATTTCTTCCATGTTTGCAGTTGGCGTAGATATTCAGAACTAAGCTGTGAAAACTTGAATCTAGTTAACTTTGGTGTAAGTGCAGCACTAATTTCAAAAACAAATGTACCTTGATAGAGACCGATAATATCAAAAAGCACCTCTCGAATTGTGCTTTCCAGAATTGTTTTAGCCTGATCAGGACTGAGGATTTTGGATTCTAAAAGCGCCCAAATTTGTCCATACTCTAAAACATTAATCCCCAGTTTCGAGCTAGATAACTGATCGAGCGCATGGTCTAATCCCAACCCATGCAAATAATCGCGTAGACGAGTCAAGTTGCTATCAGTATCGGTAGCATAGATCAACTCTCCATTATCAAAAAATAAAAACCAGAATTTCCCTGTACTGGATTCAATCAACAATTCACCAGTTCGCTGTCCAAACTCGATCAGGTTGATAATGGTATGTACGTCAATTTCTCTGAGCGTGCCTTGCATGGGGTGTTACAAATTTGAGTTTTATCTTGGATGTACAGAGATCTGTTCACATTACCAGAATTTCTTTTAGCCCCTTGATTTTAAGGCTTTTTTACAGCAATTCTCATTATGAAAACGATTTTAGTGTTTCCAGCGCCGAAGGCGCTGGAAACACTAAAATCGTTTTTTTTTGAAAGCCCACCGTCGGGGGGGGGCTTTCAAAAAATCATAAAAAAAGAGCGTTAAACGCTCTTTTTTTCTATAAAGGGGGAATACGGGCAATTACACCACTTTTTAGTGGTTCGGGACGCTCTTTCCAAGCCAACATCCCATCAGGGCGATCGCCATATATTTCGGCACAGGTCAAGATTGCCGATGCAGTGGTCGCCATATTATCCACATCACTGGGTAAATCGCCAAACAAGTAGGAATATTTACCTTCAGATGCGAAGGCTACGGCGCAAGCATGGCTACATGCACTCATACAGGAAACTGCTCGAATTTCAAATTGCGATCGCCTTTCCCAATTTTGGTGCAACTCAGAAAGGGTTTTTAGCAATGTTTCACCACCACTAATACCTACCTTTTTGCCATTTTGCCAAGTACTGGCACAGGTCGTACAAACTAATAGCCTATGGGTCATCCGTACCTCAATGAAAAACAAACCAATGCACAAATATTTTGAAATTCTTACTTGGTAAGAATTTCAAAATATTTGTGCATTGGGGTTTGAGCGCAAAGCAATGTGACCTAACCTTACTATTTGTCGCCACTTGGTGACGAGTTATAGAGAGCATCTAGTCTTGAGCGAGCGTCATCTACATTAATCGATTTGATTACCATTAGTGGCTCATCGATATATTTGCCATCTTTATCCCATAATTCAGGATGAGCATATTGAGGCGATACTCGGCGACTACGATTATCTTGGTAGCTTCGCGAATCATTTTGGGAAAGCGCGATCATGCTGCGAATGAGATTACTAATCGCAAAAATGGAGAGGATCGTAAAAGCGAGTATATAAAGGATCTGTACCATATCTACTTTCCTGAAAAAATATGTAAATTAAGTGAGCTAAGGTTTAAGATGAGAAATCAAGGATCAAAATTAAAGTTTTAAATTACTTGATTACGATAGTAGCGCATCCCCACGGCTTGACACTCCATAAGTAGTTGATGCCAAGGTTTCATTGTTGCCATGTCTACGCCAACTTGATGTCCTGTAACGCGGAATAAAGAGATCGCCACGGCAACTTCTTTGAGAGCATTTTCTACTCGTTCCAGCAAATTTCTTTGTTCCGTCTCCTGCAAAAAATCTATGCGTTCGCTGGAGAGGAGCTTTTGAGAGCGGTCAAACCAATATGTGAAATCTTCTAGTAATGGCTCTAGAAGTTGTCTGAGCATTTCAGGATCAGGACTAGCAGTATTACTCATGGGGCAGATCTCTAGCAGCAAGATTGTTGCTGTATATAGTTTGTTAAAAGCAGTATTTTTATACTGACTATTATAGCATTTTGTTACTTTTCTTAACATTAAACAAATCTTATGACTTTTGAGCCAACCGTTGAAGCTTCGGCGAACTTGATCGCGCTGCAACATTTAATCGAAGTGGTGGCAAAGCTGCGATCGCCTGATGGTGGATGTCCTTGGGATTTGGAGCAAACGCCTAAAAGCTTGATCCCCTATGTGATCGAGGAAGCCTATGAGGTGGTGGATGCAATTCAAAGTGGTGATAGTAAGGCGATCGCCGAAGAGCTAGGTGACCTATTAATGCAAGTGGTTTTACAGTCCCAAATTGCCAGTGAAAATAATCAATTTGCGATCGCTGAAGTTGCCGAAGGCATCGCTCAAAAGTTAATTCGTCGCCATCCCCATGTATTTAGCGATGTCAAAGCTGACAGCATGGATGAAATTCATCAAAACTGGGAAAGGATTAAAGCCGAAGAAAAGGGTGAAGATTTAGCAGAAACTCAAAAACTGAGCTATAAACTCAAACGCTATGCGCGATCGCTACCACCTTTAACGGCTGGCATGAAGATTTCTCAAAAGGCAGCCGCAAATGGTTTTGAATGGGACAATGCCGATGGAGTATGGGCAAAGTTTCATGAAGAGCTAGATGAGCTGCGCCATGCTCTAGAGCATGAGTCTAAGGAAAATCAGCAGGCGGAATTGGGAGATTTATTATTTACGCTGATTAATGTGGCCCGTTGGTATGATCTCGATCCTTCAGAGGCTTTACAGTCTACTAATCGCAAATTTATTCAGCGCCTTGAGATGATTGAAACTTTAAGCGATCGCCCCATTGATAGTTTCACTGCCGAGGAGCTAGACAATCTCTGGAAACTTGCCAAGGAAAAGCTCAAATAAACTAAAGACTCGCAAAGCGAGTCTTTAGTTTATTTATTGATAGGAGCATCTGGAGGCAGAAAACGGGAGTCAGAAATTTCAATCAACTTATCAATTGAGTTTTCAGCTAAAAGTTTACGAGCTTTAGCTAAATATTCTAAATGTGGGCATTTATCCCCAAGGACACAGCCATTGGTGCATTCTTCTTGACAATTAACTTGGCGAGACATGGATTTTAAAGCGGTTTATAAACTAAGCCTCAAGGCTACTACAATCTCAGAACAGTCTCAATGCTGACCGCATAAAAAAAAGGAGAACGCTTAGTTCTCCTTTTTTTTATGCGGTCAGAGAGACTCGAACTCTCACAGCTTTCGCCACCACCACCTCAAGATGGCGTGTCTACCATTCCACCATGACCGCAATTGCTTTTTTAGTGCTTAACTATATTACAGCAGTGGTGCATATTTGCAATACATTTTTGCGCTTTCTAAAGATAAAATCAAAAAACCTGTGGCGCACGCGCAGCGTGCGCCACAGGTTTTGAATCTGGGTTTCATTATGCCTAGCTACTTAACCTGAAATTTTATAAATACCTTCACTGACACTATGGAATCTAAAACTTCAATGACTGAATCATCTCTGCAACATGATCAGAGCGGGAAGCGATCGCCAAAGCGTTGGTTACAGCCAGTAGCGATCGCGGGAATTGCGATCGCGGGTTTTTATGGTTCAGTTTGTGCGGGGTTATGGTTTGGTCAAACACGCATCATCTTTTCGCCAGAAAAAGAAATTACGACCACTCCCGCTAAATTTAATGCCAAGTATGAGGATGTCTTAATTCCAGTCAAAAAGGCTGATGGTACGAGTGAAAATATTCATGGTTGGTGGTTACCCAATGCCAAACAGGAAGAAAAAGCAAATTTAAGCGATCGCCAAGTAATTTTGTATTTGCATGGCAAGGGTAAAAATATTAGTGCTAATGCCAAACATGCCAATCGCTTGATGCGAATGGGGTTCTCAGTATTATTAATTGATTATCGAGGCTATGGCCGCAGTGAAGGCGGATTTCCTAGTGAATCATCGGTTTATACAGATGCTCAGACAGCTTGGGATTATTTAATCCAAAAAGGCTATCAGCCAAGTCAAATAATGATCTATGGACATTCGTTAGGTGGGGCGATCGCGATCGATCTTGGGCTTAAACAACCTAAAGCTATGGGATTGATTATTGATGCTTCGTTTACATCGATGAGTGATATGGCTCAAATCGATCCTAAATATCGAATTTTCCCCATAGATTTATTAATTCATCAGCGCTTTGATTCGATCGCTAAGGTGCGATCGCTTTCTGTACCCGTACTTTATATCCACGGTACTGCGGATGATTTAATTCCTGCGGTCATGTCTCAAAGCTTATATGAGGCAACGCCAACCAGAAAACAAATTGTGCTTATTCCCAATGGTGGACATAACAATAATGCCTCTACCAATGAGCCGCTATATCTGAATTCTATTCGCAGCTTTTTTAAGCTGTAGACGGATTGGTGATGCAAGGCAGCAATTATCATATGAAAACGATTTTGGTGTTTCCAGAGCCTAAGGCTCTGGAAACACCAAAATCGTTTTTTTTGAAAGCCTGCCAACGGCGGACTTTCAAAAAACCGATTTTTATAATGACAATTGATGGGTGCATGGCTTCGCCCTGCACCCATCAATTATTAAGTATTGCTTCAAAAGATTACGCTTCGTATCTAGACACATCTATCGAGATCGCCTGTATGATAAGTTCTATATCGAAAGTTATAGAGAAGACTTGTCTTAATCTAAACAAAACGAAAGATTTGTCTTAAAAAAATTTACATTTAGTTTACATTCACATAATCAAATGAGAGGTAATGCGGTGACTAATAAATCTGTAGCGTTCAAGCAAATTGATGTGCAAGGCGATCTGAGTGAATATGTCGCACATTTACAGTTACACATGGCACTGCAAGCCCGTAACCTCGTCCCAAATTTAAGTGGCGATCGCGCTCAAGACAGCCGCAGCAGGATGCTATCAAGTACTCAAGCCGATTTTGAGAGATTAGCTTCTCGCTTGTAATTTTAAAAAAGGGGAACGCATCGCGTTCCCCTTTTTTTCGCTAGACAAGGGGCTTAAGCCCCTTGTTCTTTAATTTTTTGGCACAATAGAAAAGTATGATCAAGACAAGTCAGCAGCGCTGACTTGTCTTGATGAAAAAAGCTATTTTGAGGTGTCATGCAAGCTGAGACGTTGGATCTGTTGGAATGGAATCGTTTATGTCAGCATTTATCAACATTTACAACGACAAAGCTGGGGGCGATCGCCTCGGCACATTTACCAATACCCGATCGCTATGAAGATACATTAGAGTTACTCACCCAAACTAAAGAAGCCTATGCCCTCGAAGAGCGAAGTGCAGGCGTATCCCTAGATGGGATTCAAAATATTACTGAGGCGGTATTTCGAGCAGAGAAACAGGGGATTTTGTCGGCTGCTGAGCTTTGGGCGATCGCGACAACCTTAGCAGGAGCAAGAAACTTGCGTCGTCAGCTAGACAATGCTGATTACTGCCCAAATTTACAGATACTTGCTAGCGAATTGCGGACTTATCCTGATGTTGAGCAGGAAATATATCGCTGTATTGATGAAGGCGGAAATGTACTGGATCGAGCTTCGGTGAGATTAGGGGAAATTCGCCATGAGTTAACCTCAGTGCGCGATCAGATTATTACCAAGCTGCAAAATATCATGCAGCGTAATGCTAGCTCGCTACAGGAGCAGATTATTACCCAACGTAGCGATCGCTATGTTTTATCGGTAAAGTCGCCACAACGCGATCGCGTTCCGGGAGTAATTCATGATACTTCCAGTACAGGGATGACGCTATTTGTGGAGCCGAACTCGATTGTGCAGTCCAACAATCGCTTGCGGCAATTGCTAAAAATGGAGCAAGCCCAAATCGAGATTATTTTGGCAGAACTGAGTGCCAAGATTACGGCGATCGCGGAAGATTTGCAAAGATTGCTAATTATCGTGACTAAGATCGATCTTGCTGTGGCGCGGGCAAGGTATGGCTATTGGCTAGGAGCGAATCCGCCACATTTTCTGGAGAGTGAGGCGATCGTCTTGCGCCAGTTGCGTCACCCATTACTGGTCTGGCAACAGCAAAACGAGGAAGGTCGCGAAGTTGTGCCAGTTGATGTGTTGATTTCGCCGCAAATCTCCGTAGTTGTGATTACAGGACCCAATACGGGCGGCAAAACTGCAACTTTAAAAACTTTTGGGCTAGCGGCTCTCATGGCAAAGGCGGGAATGTTCATTCCCGCTAAAGAACCTGTAGAAATGCCTTGGTTTGATCTCGTACTTGCCGATATTGGTGATGAGCAATCATTACAGCAAAATCTATCAACCTTTTCGGGACATATTCGCCGCATTGGGAGAATTTTGGACTCACTTTCGCACCAATCTCTAGTACTTCTAGATGAGGTTGGGGCGGGGACTGATCCATCCGAAGGCAGCGCGATCGCTACAGCATTATTAGAATATTTAGGCGAACATACAAGACTTGCGATCGCCACGACGCACTTCGGCGAACTCAAGGCTCTGAAATACCAAAATCCTAAATTTGAAAATGCATCCGTGGAATTTGATGATGCATCCCTTGCGCCCACCTATCGGTTGTTGTGGGGTATCCCTGGGCGTTCTAATGCCCTTGCGATCGCAGGTCGGTTAGGTTTATCACAGGATATTCTCGAAGCTGCTCAAGTGCGTGTCGGCGTTGGCTCTGCGGAAATGAATGACGTGATCGCGGAACTGGAAGCTCAACGCCGTGAACAAACTCAAAAAACTGAAGCCGCCGCGCATTTACTCGCTGAAACTGAACGATTACACAAAGAAATTTTGGATCGTGCCGAACTAATGCGATCGCAGGCAAAAGAACTACGTGAACGTCAAGAAAAAGAGGTAAATGCAGCGATCGCCCAAGCCCAAAAGGAAGTCGGTCGTGTGATCCGCAAATTGCAAAAGGGTGAGCAGCTAGGTGAACAGCTAGTTGCGGATGTCCAACGTACTGAGCAAAGAATTGAGGAATTAACTAAGCGCCATATGCCTATCACTTCTGAGCAAAAAATTGAAGTGCAGTTAAAAATTGGCGATCGCGTTCGCATTCCTAAATTTGGCAAAATTGCTCAAGTATTGACAGTTCCGAATAGTTCAGGTGAATTTTCTGTAAGGTTAGGAACTATGAAGCTAACTGTAAATATCTCAGACACCGAAAAAGTCTAAAGTAAAAGCTGAGCTTTGCGCCGCTTTTAGTTTTTGGGGTTTTAGTTATGTTGCAATTTTTTCAGTTTGAAGCCGATTTCGTCGCCACCTTGCGCTGTATTCCGATGCAAGTACGCTACAAGCTAGACACCTGTGGCATTAAACTCAAACTGCAACATTGGCTAAGTTTTTCCACCATACAGCGCCAAAAACTAATTGATTTACCCTGTACGACTAACAAAGAAATCAAAGAATATAGAGAACATCTGCGATCGCAAGTTTTTCAAAATTTCAACATATATCCTAGTGATTTGCCCATTGAACAAGATCCTGCATGGATGCAAACCAACGTGATTCCCCTCAGCGTTTTGCAGCACGCGCAGGAATTAAACATAGCGATCGCCCCAGCTCAATGGCAAAGCATCACCCCACTGCAACGTTTTGCCCTGATTAAGCTCAGTACATCCGATCACGAAAACAATAATTTCTTACCTGCCTTGCAAGAATTTGGACTTATATAGCTGTTGTCACTTGAACTAGGACAAATAAAAGCGAGTAGCGGCGCGAAGCGCCGCTACTCGCTTTTTGGGTTTTATAACCTAAACTGATAAACGCTATAAATTCACGAAAGCTTGACAACACTTTTGTGAATTAACGTCAGTTCGACGAAAGCGAAAAATGGTAAGAATCGCTAAGCGATTCTTACCATTTTTCGCCATTTGCGGCTTGCAAAGCACGCCGCAAATGGCTATATCGAACTCACGTTGAATTAAAAACAAACCTTTACTCCGTAAAGAAAAAGGAGTGCAAAGCACTCCTTTTTCTTTATGAAAGTTGGCTCAAACGATAGCCAACACCATGAATTGTCTCGATCAAATTGTGAGGCGCAGCAGCACCCTTCAACTTGTTCCGCAGACTCTTGATCGTGGCATTGATCGTATCTTCTCTAGGTGGATCAGTAAGCGACCAAACATGTTCCACAATCGTGATCCGCTTGAGGACTTGACGACCATGATGGAGCAACAACTCTAGGATGTTGTACTCCTTCGGAGTCAAATGCACAGATTGTCCAGCATAGGAAACCTCGTGCATACCAGGATCGAGTTGCAGTTCCCCCCAACGCAAAACTGTGGGTTCTGCAATCTGAGCGCGGCGCGACAAGGCGCGAATACGAGCCATCAACTCAGGTGGATCAATCGGTTTGACGAGATAATCGTCAGCACCAGCATCTAGCCCCTGAACCTTGTCAGAACTCATATCTAGCGCAGTCACCATCAAAATTGGGATGTTATTGCCATGCGCCCGTAAACGACGACATAGGTTAATTCCATCCAGCTTTGGTAGCATGACATCTAGCAAGATCAGGTTATAGTCGTCAGCTTGAGATTTCTCCCAGCCTTCTTCACCGTCCCGCGCAATGTCTACAACACAATGTTGACTAGTTAACACTTCGGCTAACGTGTCAGCCAAATTGGCATCATCTTCTACAAGGAGAATTCTCATTGGATCGATCAAATCACAGTTATTTAAGTTTGATAGGTGCTTAGCTATATGCTAACGGATACCTTTACAGGTTTATGAAGAATATGAACTTTATAAATCTCGTTAACATGATTCACCCCTATCTAATTGAATCATATACGAAAGATCGAATGCTTTTTCATAAATGCAAAAATTTTAAGTATTATTGCGATAAAAAAATCGACAATCACTTTTATTTAATAAATTTTAAATAAAAAAATCACAATATAGCAATCCTAAATGAATCGCAAGAAGCTAAAGCTCATAACAAGGGGCTTTAGCTTCTTGCCTTTCTTACCAAATGATTTAGGATTGCTAAGTAGCTAGGCATAATTAATCACAAAGCAAAACCCGTAAAGTTGCGCCCCCGCAGTGGCGCAACTTTACGGGTTTTGGAGTTTATTTTGCTCAAGTACTCATATAGCGCTTTGCGATGAATAAAATCCAGAGAAATTTTTGAAGACGACGCGAAGCGTCGTCTTCAAAAATTTCTCTGGACTACTGCAACTTTCTATTTGATTTCTGTGACGCTTGGATCGTTGCTGAGTTAAATTGATTCTATAGAGACTCACAAACCCTAAAAAATCTTTGTTAAAAAATGATTGCGAATTTATCTACCTTTAAGACAACAGCATCTCAAGAAATTTTTGCTAAAGCCAAGGAGCTAATGCCCGGCGGTGTAAGCTCTCCCGTTCGAGCCTTTAAATCAGTTGGTGGTGAGCCAATCGTGTTTGATCGCGTAAATGGTGCTTATGCATGGGATATCGATGGCAACAAATACATCGACTATGTTGGTTCATGGGGACCTGCGATCGTCGGACATTCCCATCCAGAAGTCATCGAAGCACTACATAAAGCCCTCGAAAAAGGTACAAGTTTCGGCGCTCCCTGCGTTCTTGAAAACCAACTCGCCGAAATGGTCATCGAAGCTGTACCTAGCGTTGAAATGGTTCGCTTTGTGAACTCTGGTACAG
The DNA here is from genome assembly GCF_034931345.1 of Pseudanabaena sp. CCNP1317. Lineage (NCBI taxonomy): Bacteria > Bacillati > Cyanobacteriota > Cyanophyceae > Pseudanabaenales > Pseudanabaenaceae > Pseudanabaena > Pseudanabaena sp. CCNP1317. The sequence continues at coordinate 41,926 of NZ_JAYGIF010000004.1, forward strand.
AAGCCTGTATGTCCGTATTGCGCTTGATGAGAGCTTTCACAGGTCGTGACAAAATCATTAAGTTTGAAGGCTGCTATCACGGTCACGCGGATATGTTCTTGGTTAAGGCTGGTTCGGGCGTGGCTACTCTCGGCTTGCCCGATTCCCCTGGTGTGCCAAAATCCACGACAGCGAATACCCTCACTGCTCCCTATAACGACCTTGAAGCAGTCAAAGCCTTATTTGCCGAAAACCCCGATCAAATTTCTGGCGTAATTATTGAACCAGTAGTCGGTAATGCTGGCTGTATTGTGCCTAAAGATGGATTTTTACAAGGCTTAAAAGATCTTTGTCATGCTAATGGAGCTTTGTTAGTATTCGATGAAGTGATGACAGGATTCCGCCTTTCCTACGGTGGCGCACAGGCTCGTTTTGGCGTTACTCCTGACTTGACCACAATGGGTAAGGTCATTGGTGGTGGGTTACCCGTAGGAGCCTATGGTGGGCGCAAAGATATTATGTCGATGGTTGCTCCTGCTGGCCCCATGTATCAGGCTGGAACATTGTCAGGTAATCCTTTGGCGATGACCGCAGGTATTAAAACCATGGAAATCCTCAAGCGGGCAGGCTCCTATGAATACCTTGAGCAAATTACTAAGAAATTAGCCGAAGGTATGTTGGCGATCGCCCATGAAACTGGACATGCTGCTACGGGTAATATTGTTGGTGCAATGTTTGGGATGTTTTTTACTAGCCAACAAGTTTATGACTATGAAGATGCCAAAACTAGCGATACTGCTAAGTTTGCTAAATTCCATCGTGGCATGTTAGAGCATGGCGTTTATCTTGCACCTTCGCAGTTTGAGGCTGGTTTCACATCCCTAGCCCATACTGATGCTGATGTGGAAGTGACATTAGCCGCGACTCGGGCTGTATTGTCGCAAATTGCCGTTTAAAACAATTTTGATGAGATGGGCTTTACTCATCTCATCAAAAAAAGTTCATGTTGTAACAGCTTTCGCAAAAAGTCATTTACAATGTTGGTTAATTATTTCTAGGCTGATTCGCTTAAGCTCATTTCGCAAGTCAATTCAGCTTAGAACATCAAAGCATTGAAATTTCTCCTACACAAATCTGATGCTGACAGAAAACTCAACTGCTAGTACTAAATCTAATAATGGTAATTACAACGGCTCTCCTGCGCCTTTACCAAGAGCCGATTACTACATGAGCTTACACAAAGAGCTAGACCATCTTGAAGAAATGGTGCTGGAAAGTGGCCCTCGCGTGATGGGTCATACCGTCATCGATGAAGAAAAACTATGTCAGCAGATCGATCGCGTGAGATTGTCCGTACCTGAGTCGATCGCTAAAGCTGAAGAGATATTGCTCTACAAACAAGATCTTGTTGCTGAAGCTCAACAATACGCCGAGGATTTGATTAAGTCGGCTGAGCTAAGGGCGAGTCAGCTATTAGAAGAGTCGGCTATAATTCATCAGGCAGAGCAGGAAGCAAGTCAAATTCGTCGTGAACTCCAAGAGGAATGCGAACAGGTGAAATCGCAAACCCTTAATGAAGTTAATCAAATGCGCCGTCAAGCCCAAAAAGATCTGGATTTATTGCATCAACGGGTAACGGGTGAAGTCCAAGATATGCAGCGTGGTGCTGATGAATATAGCGATCGCGTCTTGGGTAATCTGGAATCTCAACTAATCGACATGATTAAAATTGTGCAAAATGGGCGTAAGGAGTTACGACTATAGATAAGCTCTGCTCGATTTTTGATTAAGAAGACCAGATGATGATCGCGGTAGATAAGCAAAATAAATCAGATTCCTTTGAGCAGAAGTTATGGAAAACTAACGAAGCAAGCTAAAATCTACGTCTTAGAGCCAAGATATTTGTGTCATGAGAAAATTTGCCGCGCGATCGCTAATTACCCTTGCAGCTATGACCACCACGATGTTAGCTGTGGCTACAGTAGTGCGATCGCAGCCCAAGCCAAGCGCAACACCAAACGCAACAACATCAGTCGAGATTTCACGACCAGAGAAACCAGCAATTCCTTCAAGCAAAAAAGCTAGTTTCGTAAAAATGTTTGAAGACATCGCGATCGCCCCGAACTTTACGCCGAAAGTGATCGAACTACGGGGGATTAGTGGTGGTGGAGTTGAGACTCAAAAAAAATCTGGACGCAAAGTGACTGAAACAGGTGACTGTATTGGTTTTATTGACGCAGAACCCGATCACAAAATCACCTTAACAAGACCGTTTCGCTCTCTAAAACTACAAGTCAAAAGTTCTGGTGATACAGTCCTGCTAGTACGTGGACCTGGGGGCAGTTGGTGCAGCGATGATGTTAGCGATCGCAACCCAGAGATTGGCGGCGACTGGCTAGAAGGAACCTATGAAGTATGGATTGGCTCCTACGAAGAAAACACCTCGTTTCCTTACTTACTCCAACTTACCGAGCAACCATAAAACAATTATGGGCGGCGCGAAGCGCCGCCCATAATTAAATTGGACAACCCAAAGTTTGACGACTGTCATTTTTGGTGAATGGATGCGTACCGCTAGCGATCGTACAAAGATACAGGCGAGTGCGATCGTCTAGGTTCCGAACACCCGTAAACTCTGTATCGGCACAGGTTCGCAAATTCTTGAAAATTGCACCCCGCAAATTTGTCCCCCGCAGATTAGACCCCTTCATAATTGCGCCTGTAAAATCAGCCTCTATCAAATTTGCACCGCTAAAATTAGTGACACTAAGATTAGCTCGAATAAATTTGCTATTTGAAGAGTTTGACCAAGTTAAGTTAGCCCAGCTTAAGTCTGCATCCGAGAAATTTGCTCCCCTTAGTAAAGCACCTCTCAGGTTTGTCTCAATCAAGTTTGCCCCTGTCAAATTTGACTCGATCAAATTAGCACTACTCAGATCAGCCTTGTTCAAAGTAGATCCACGCAAATCAATACCAATCAAAACAACACTGCGTAGTTGGGCATTGCTGAGATCTATGTTAGAAAAGTTACGTTGTCCCTGTCTATATAGTTCCAACAGTTGCGCGACTTCCAAAGCGGTTACTCCTAACAAAATGATATTGCTTAATTATCTTGAGTTACTGCCAATAAAAATATAGCGATCGCCAGCAACTAGCAAATTTATTTGAAAATTTCGGTCTGGGCTAAAATTTTAGCTTACTTTAAGCTTTCATCTCAAGCCAAAATCATAAAAGCCGCTTATAACAACGTGATAATAACTGAGTTTCTACTCAATGCGATCGCTATTCCCAAAAATTGGTAGTCCTAAAAAGGAAAGGATTTAAACAGGTAAGGATAGGCGGTGCGAAGCGCCGCCTATCCTTACCTGTTTAGCACTACCCCAAAATTAATCCCAAAAATCGACATTAAGCATCGTGTCGATATCGCGACCAAATTGCCATGTATCTGGGAATTGGTAGTCAGGATATTCAATCCTGATCCGCTTTAAGGAAGTTTCAAAGCAATCATCAAACATTTTTAAGAAGTGCCTTTTCAAGCTGGGAGATTGCCGAATCAGCTTATTAATATCTCTACGTTGATCAAATATTGTCAGCAACCAGCCTCTATAGCATTCAGGCATATTTACATAGCATCGTTTAAGAATATGCTCGATTAATCTCTCTAATCTATGCTCAATCTCACGCTTATTACTACCTGACAAGCCCTCTAACTCCTCTATTAAATTTTCGACATCAAGATTGTGAAAGTCACCCGCCTTTAATTGGGCGATCGCCGTCTCTAGCCATAGATCAAGATCGCGATCATACAAAGATAATGATGGTGCAATTGCTTGAGTCATATTGCCTCATTTGATTTTTGGTTATAAATTCTACATGAATAGACTTAAGACAGATTGAGCTACTCCCTTCCCAGTCTACAAGTGATGCGGCGCGAAGCGCCGCATCACTAAGGTCTTAGGCAATACCATCAGGGGCTTTCCTATGGTCTGGAAAACACTATAAGATATAAGCTAAATATAAACTTTAATTACAGCAATTTCCGAGCAAACGAACCAAGAGATTTTTAGAAAGTGTTGCTTTGCAACACTTTCTAAAAATCTCTTGGTTCGAGTCTGAACGCAAAGTGCTGTAAGTTGCCTCATTACTTTTGTCTAAATTTTCAGTAACCCGCTATGAGTACGACCGAGCTTCCCAAACAATATAATCCTCTCGAATCTGAAGCCAAGTGGCAAAAATATTGGGAGGAAAGTGGCGTATTTGTAGCTGACAGCGAAAGCGAAAAAGAATCCTACTGCATCATGATTCCACCGCCCAATGTCACGGGCAGCTTACATATGGGTCATGCTTTTCAAGAAGTATTAATCGATATCCTGATTCGCTATCATCGGATGCGTGGGTTTAATGCCCTGTGGTTGCCGGGAACAGATCATGCCAGCATTGCTGTGCAGACGATTCTCGATAAACAGATTAAAGCTGAAGGTAAAACCAATCAAGAGATTGGACGCGAGCAGTTTTTAGAGAGAGCATGGAAATGGAAAGCGGAATCGGGCGGTACGATTGTTTCGCAGTTGCGGCGCTTAGGTGTATCCGCTGACTGGACTCGTGAACGCTTCACGATGGATGAAGGTTTATCAAATTCGGTAACCGAAGCTTTTGTCAAACTTTACGAGGCTGGTTTGATTTATCGAGGCGAATATCTAGTTAACTGGTGTCCCGAATCGCAATCCGCCGTATCTGATCTGGAAGTTGATAGTAAAGAAGTAAATGGTCATCTTTGGCATTTTCGCTATCCATTAGCCGATCGCTCTGGACATCTAGTGGTTGCGACTACCAGACCAGAGACGATGTTGGGTGATACGGCTGTGGCTGTCAATCCTGAAGACGATCGCTACAAGCATCTAATTGGCAAGACGATCATGTTACCAATCATGAATCGCGAGATTCCGATTATTGGCGATCAATATGTCGATAAAGCCTTTGGTAGTGGTTGCGTTAAGATTACGCCTGCCCATGACCCTAATGACTTTGAGATGGGTAAACGTCATCAGCTTCCACTGATCAATATTCTCAATAAAGATGGCTCGATCAATGAGAATGGCGGCGAGTTCCAAGGACAAGATCGCTTTGTAGCGCGTAAAAACGTCGTAGCAAAGCTAGAACAATTGGGCTTATTGGAAAAAATTGAAGACTATACCCATACTGTTCCCTATTCAGAGCGCGGCAAAGTACCTGTCGAACCATTGCTTTCAATTCAGTGGTTTGTGAATATCAAGCCGCTTTCAGACTTTGCACTAGAACAGTTTGACAAACAAAACTCGCCCACCTTCGTACCCGATCGCTGGGGGAAGGTTTACCGTGATTGGCTAATTCGTCTTAAGGATTGGTGTATTTCCCGTCAACTATGGTGGGGACATCAGATTCCTGCTTGGTATGCACCCGATGGCACAATTTTCGTGGCGAGAACCGAGGCTGAGGCATATACCCAAGCGAAGGTGAAATTTGGTGAAGATATAACTTTAGAACGTGATCCAGATGTACTTGATACATGGTTCTCATCAGGTTTATGGCCATTCTCGACTTTGGGCTGGCCAGAGCAGACACAGGACTTGGAGACTTTTTATCCGACAAGTGTGCTAGTTACGGGGTTTGACATTATTTTCTTCTGGGTCGCACGGATGACGATGATGGCAGGCTATTTTACGGGCAAGATGCCTTTCCACACGGTCTATATTCATGGATTGGTGCGCGATGAAAATAATCAGAAGATGTCTAAATCCAAGAATAATGGCATCGATCCATTAGTTCTCATTAATAAATATGGAACTGATGCGTTGCGCTATTCGCTGGTTAAGGAGGTAACAGGCGCAGGACAAGACATTCGCCTTGATTACAATCGCAAAACTGACGAATCGACAACCGTAGAGACAGCCCGCAACTTTGCCAATAAGCTTTGGAATGCTTCGCGATTTGTGATGATGAACCTCAACTTGGAGTGTGGCTCCGCCACGCTCCAAGTTGAGAATTTAGAACTTGCCGATCGCTGGATTTTGTCGCGTTACTACCAGACGGTTTTGCAAGTGCGTGAACAACTTGATGCCTACAGCATGGGCGAAGCAACCAAAAGCCTGTATGAGTTCTTCTGGGGTGATTTCTGCGATTGGTACATTGAGCTAGTTAAATCCCGTTTACAGGAAACTGCCGACCCTACTTCTCGCGCCACCGTGCAGCAAACCCTTGCCTTTGTCCTCGATGGGCTTTTGCGCTTACTGCATCCATTTATGCCCCATGTCACTGAGGAAATCTGGCAGTTGCTCACCTATGGCACGAGTGAGCCATCGTGCGATCGCCCAGTGCTCGCGATTCAACCCTATCCCGAAGTTGACACCACCCACATTAATGAAGAGTTAGAAGAACAATTCAAGTTAATCATTGGCACAATCCGCACCATTCGCAATCTTCGTGCTGAAGCTGAGATTAAGCCTAGTCTGAAGGTGAAAGTGATTTTACAATCCGACAGCGATCGCGAACGCACCTTACTAGAAGCAGGACAAAGCTATATTCTCGATTTAGCAAGGGTTGAAGATTTGGCAGTTGTGTCAACCGTCGATGAATCGGTGACCGAAGAGGCGATCGCAGGTGTAGTTGGCACGGTACAGGCGATCGTGTCGCTAGTCGGCGTTGTCGATATTGCTCAATTGGTTGCCAAGCTAGAACGCAGTCTCAAGAAGTTGGAAGGGGCGATCGCTTCTAGCCAAGGTCGTTTAAACAATGAAGGCTATGTCAAAAAGGCTCCCCCTGACGTGGTTGCTACCGCCCGCGCAGAACTGGAAGAGTCCTTGAAACAGCAAGAGATTCTCAAAGCACGTCTAGCTCAGTTGCAAAAGAATAGTACTTCCTCCCCAGCTTATAACTGATGTTACGTAGAAAAAAGATCGCCATACTGTTTCTATATCATCTTAAAAGAGGATTTTGAGACCAAATCCCTCCATATTGCTAATAGGGCTTGGTCTCCAAGCCCTATTAGCTTCCACGTAACGTCATTAAGTAATAAAGAAGCACAAAATAGCGTAGCCATTTTGTGCTTCTTTATTAGACTAGTCCTAGGAATCGCGATAAAATGCAGAAAATATTCTTGCAATACTCGGTACGAATTTAAATGACCTATTCTCTGCGAATTGTTGATATGGCTGAGAGCGATCGCCCCCGTGAAAGGCTTCTCAGTCAAGGCGTTCGCAGTTTATCCAATGCAGAATTAATCGCAATTTTGTTAGGGACAGGGCAAGGGGCAGGCAAACTTTCGGCCGTCGGATTAGGACAGCTAATCTTGCAAACCATTGGCAAAGATCGCACCAGTGATCCAGTGGCGGCTCTGCAAACTGTCTCACCACAAGAACTCATGCAAATTGAAGGTGTGGGGCCAGCCAAAGCAACCGCCATCTTAGCGGCGATCGAGCTAGGTAAGAGAGCGCTCTATGCTAAGCCCCCAGATTTGACCGAAGTCACCGATCCATCGGTAGCCGCCGCCGCCCTCAGTCAAGACCTAATGTGGCAACCGCAAGAACGTCTCGCCGTAGTGATGCTCGACAACAAAAATCGGATTATTGCCCAACGCATTATCACCATCGGCACAGCCACAGAAACCCTCGCCCATCCCCGTGATATTTTCCGTGAAGTTCTCAAAAGTGGTGCAGTGCGTTTGATCGTCGCGCATAATCATCCTTCTGGCAATACCAGCCCTAGCCCCGAAGATATTACACTCACTCGTCAGTTGCTTGAAGCGGCAAGAATGCTCAGTATTCCGCTCTTAGATCATTTGATTTTAGGAAATGGAACCTTTTCGAGCATTCGCGAAGTTTCGACATTATGGCAAGAAGTTCCGCAAACAGAATAAAAAAGGAGCGCTTCGCGCTCCTTTTTTATTCTGTTTAACGTCAGTTCGACAAAAGTGGAACGCTGAGATTGGGGCTTGGAGACCAAGCCCCTACATATGTGTAAATGTAGGGGCTTGGTCTCCAAGCCCTCTTTCTAACTTAACGCCAGTTCGATATTGCCATTTGCGGCGTGCGAAGCACGCCGCAAATGGCAATATCGAACTCACGTTCTGTTTAATACCAATTCACGAAAGTGTGACAACACTTTTGTGAATTAAAAACTAAATCCAGTAAAAGTGGCGGCGCTTCGCGCCGCCACTTTTATTTCATACCTTAACGCATCATGCCGCGACGGGCTTGACGTTGTTGTTTCATTTGCTCCAGTTGTTGTTGCTGAGCAGGAGTCAAAACGTTCTTCATTTGAGTCTTGGTATCTTCAGCGATCACCTTCATCTGTTGCTTTTGAGCATCAGTCAAATTGAGAGAATTCCGTACTCCCTTGCGATCGCCAGATTGACGAGCTTGTTCCATAATTGCGCGTTGTTCAGCAGTCAAAACACTTTGGTGACGAGCTTTGGCACTTTCACGAATAGACTTCATTTGAGCCTTTTGGGCTTCAGTCAAGTTCAACTGTTTCCAGCCTTCGCCTTGACGGGGCTTGCGTTTTTCGGAGCTATTTTGAGTGGTATTTTGTGCAGCAACGAGATTTGGAATTGCCACGGCTCCAACGGCTACGGTGACACAAGCGATCGCCAACAAGCTTTTGATATTACGAAACATTTGATTTTCCCCTTTGTGAGAAGGCTTAATTATCTGTACGAGGGTTTTGACAAGCACCACGATCAAAAGGTTCAAAAGTTAAAAAATTAAATTTGGGCTGCGCCCAAATTTAATTTTTTAACTAGCACAACCTCTCAAAATTACGCCAATAATTATGCCAATCCCCACAAAACGAACGATCTGCCAGAATGGTTCACGCAGACTACTCCAAGAAAGTAGACGGCTTTCGAGATTGGCTTCGATTTGTTCAAGTTGCTCGCCTACTTCTTGTAATTGTTTGACTAGCTCTTCTTTATGAGGGGGAGGAGTTGCTCGCCCATTGAGAGAACTAGGCTTACGGCGAATTTTTGAGTTGCTATTATGCTCAGGGCGATCGCCTGAAGTATCTTGAATTTGTGCTCTGATTCCTTCTTGTTGGGTTAGCAGTTCCTGCTGTCTAATCGAGTCACGATGAACCTGTAGAAAACGCTGTTCGATTTCTTCTAAGAGTTCTCTAGTTTCTTTGAGTTGAGCTTCTACATCGCTCCAATCAGAAATTTCTGTCACAGCATCAATCTAATAAGTGGAATTTTATAAGTAGCTAATCATAATTAAGAAACTGTTTAAGAATTACTTTCTACGGTCAAAGCTTCTAAGAGATCCCCCTCAATCCCCCTTATAAAGGGGGAAGAATTTAATTCTCCCCCCTTTATAAGGGGGGCTGGGGGGATCTAGACAGTTTCTAAAACCCAAAGCCAGATCTCGCCCGCCCACTGCACAGGCAGGGCAAGATTTTCGAGTTTAAGGTTACTTGTGCTTAGCAATTTAGCAGGGCGTTGCACTACCATAAGTGAATTTTACAGTGATTGTTGCGATCTATAAAAAATGAGATGCGCCGCATCTCATTTTTTATAAACATATGGGTTTGGTTCGATTAGCGGCAACCCAACCAGCGATCGGGGCAGAAATTTGGAACCAACCTTGCTTTTCGCTCTGCACAGTAATTTGTGTGCCATTGTCTAGCTTGCCCACGATCGCAAAATCCACTCCCGCACCCTGACGCACATTGATCGGTGGCTGAGGATCGGAGACTAAACGTCTAGTGTAGTCACATTGAGGATTTTGCAAATTGTTGACAGCATTTTGAGAGGAGCTATATTGGGGGGTTGTACGACTTTGGAACTCTCGAATATAGGTAACATTTTGCATTTCTATGGGTGTTAGTAGCTCTTCAGGAAACTGATCAGGTGCATAGAGGGGTTTATACCAAGGCTGGCTGCTGAAATATGACTGCAATTCAGGATCTTGAAAACGGCGACCATAACGGGCAAATACTTCATTTCGCATGATATCTATCTCAGGAACACTTTTACCTACCAAATCTTGATCGCTGATCGCCCGTTCTGACAGAAATAAATATGTGGGTGTGGGACTAGGGGAGGCGGCGGTAATCTTTACATCGTTTTTGAGCGAAGGTGATGGGCGGAGAAACACCACTGCACCCATAACGCTAATTGCCGATACAATTCCTAAGGCGATGACCACTAAGCGATTTTTATAAGCAAATTGCAGGCGATCGCTAGGCGAAGCTATGGGCGAAAATTTTGTAGCAACATCATCATTTGGGTTAAAAGCCGATGTTAATTCTGGAAAATTAGTCTGCACAGTCGTAGATAAAAGCGTTGGGGCGATCGGTATTTTTAATTTTTGTACATCGATCAATACAGCTTCGGCAGACTGATAGCGATCGCGAAAGTCATATTTAACTAATTTATCGATGATCCTCGCTAATTCATCACTGACCTGAGCGCGATATTTTAAAGCCGCATGGTCAGGAGAATGTCGCCAAGCTAATTCGCCCGTTTCTAAATCTTCAGATAATAAATTTGGGGCAACTCCCGTCAGTCCTTGGATGGCGATCGCCCCAACTGCATAAAGATCACTACAGGGTCTAGGCTTACCGATCGCCTGCTCATTGGGCATATAACCATCTGTGCCGATGGCAACCGTAGAGCCAACCGCCGAGGCAGCGATCGCCGTTCCCACTTGCTTAACCGCACCAAAATCAATTAAAACTAACCTGCCATCGGTGCGCCGACGCATGAGGTTAGCGGGCTTAATATCGCGATGGATTGCCCCCTGCTGATGGACAAATGTGAGAATCTCCAGTACATCAATTAAAAAGGCGATCGCCTGTGCTTCATTCATTCGCCCCACTGGATAGCCATCAGCAGATCGCTCAATCGAAGTAATTTCATTGCTGAGGTCATAGCCTTCGACCAACTCTTGCACCAAATAAAACTCATGCGCCTCTGCAAAATGAGCTAGCAAACGCGGAATGCGATCGTGACTACCAAGTTTATGTAAAACTCTTGCTTCAGTCTCAAATAAGCGACTAGCAATTTCCCATATAAAATTTTCGTTAGAGGTCGGTTGTAGTCGTTTGACTACACATTTATGATGGTCTGGCAACTGCAAATCTTCTGCTAAAAAGGTCTGCCCAAATCCTCCACCTCCAAGGCTTTGGATGATTTGATATCTGCCACTAATCACTTTGCCAATCATGTGCAGGTAAACCAATTAAAGTAGAAGGGGCGTGACTTGCTCCTCTACTTTATAACTTATAGTGCGATCGCGCTATGCGTAATGCATCAGTTGCTCTCTGAGCCTCGATCGCTACCCGTGATAAGCAAGCATAAATCAGCACTACATAATTTGCCCTTACTGCTGATTCGAGTTGACGACATTGATGTGAAAGCGTCAATGCACCGATGTAGTCACTACTTGAGCGCAAGGTATTCAAAGTTTGTAATAGTCGGGGTTGATCATTCACGGCAAGAGCCTTGTCGATCGCTTGGATGAGTCGAGGTGTATCTTCTAAATAAGAGTCAATCACATTCATTAAGAAATCTTTTGCTTTAAGGTCATTACCCGCGATCTCTAAAATCGTTTCCATAAACTGTGGCTCGATTGCAGGTTCATCATCATCATGATCCCTATCAAATCCTAAAGTTATATCTACATCAATCTGTTGAGTTTCCTGTTGCTCTTCTGGTTGAATAGGCTGTAGTTCAACTGTTTCTGTTTCTGGTTCTGTTAATTGAGACGTGATTGACTCCACAGTTTCCATCGTATCAAATTCGGCTGTTTCTGGTGCGATCACTTCTGATTCTAGATTTTCTCGCTCTAGATTTTCAGATTCAAGGTTTTCTGACCGAGATAGTTGGGAATCTGCAATTTCAGTTTCAGCATTTTCTAGAGCGCTTGGCTCAGGTGTAGTGATTTCTGGTTCACTTACTGCTAACTGACTTGTTTCTACCAGAACGTTATCCGTCACAACCGAAGTTTCCTCTAATTCCGTTTCTGTAGATTCAACTTCTTCGGATTCTGATTCGTTGACTGAAATCACTTTAAGATTATCAGGCACAATTACATAGGAGATATCAGCTTTCTCAAACTTGATTGCTGGTTCAACTGGTGTAATATTCTCAGGAATAACAACCTTCTCAAAATCAATCAGTGGTTCAAATGGGGTAATGTCATCATCTTTCTCGAACTCAATTAACGGTTCCAATGGTGTAATATCAGCAGAGATATCATCTTGATTAGAAGCGATCATTGGTGGAACTGGTGCATCATCCTCATCTTCAACCTCGGATAGATCGGCATTAGAGTCTGGCGCTAAAAAGAGTGGTGGTAAACCGTTTTGAGAAATTAGTTCGTATTCAAAATCTGTATTCTCTTCTGGATTATCATCTATTTCTTCTGATTTATTTTCTTCTAGCTCACTTTCTTCTAGTTCATTTCTTTGATCTTCTATTTGATCACCTAAATTCTGATTGGCTAGCCTGATCTTTAGTTCTAAATTATCAGGTTCTAAATTGTTGTCTATAGAATGATCATTCTGAGCATTTTGAGTCGTACTCTCCGCTATTGCTGCAACTGTTTGCTGTAAATTGTCTAATTCAACCTGTAAAACTTGTAAATCATCGGTTAGCTCTTGAGACTGTTGACGCAAATTAGTTAAGGAAATGGCAATTCCAATTTGAGCCGCAATTAATGACAGAGAAGTACGATCGCTATCTGACCAACTGTGATAAGCGCTACCATGAAAAGCCACCAGAGTTCCCCAGACTTCCTGACCTGCATAGATCTTATTTGCGGCATAGAATGAAATCCCGATCTGTTCGAGTAGCGTCACGATATGAGACGACAAGCTAGAAGTACGAATGCTATCAATGGTTTGAGCAGAATTTTCTGTATTAGTGGACTCGATCATGTGACGAGCCAATGAAAGCTGTCTTTCGGGCATATCAGCCAAAGAGGTTTGCCCTGTGGCGATCGCATCAGTCACAAATTCACCCCGTCCATCAGGGTGACAGTGAAAAATCGCGACCCGATCCACCTGCAATAGTTTTTGAGCGACTTGGGCGGCAATTTGTAAAACTAGTTCTAAGGATGGCGATCGCTGTATGGCATCCGCAAGTTGGGCAAGCGCCTTTTCCCTAGCAATGATATTTCTAAAAATATCCGAGGCTGGAGCATCGGTAGACTGTGCTGAGATCAGCTTTTCATAACGCTCTTCCCAGCTAAGTTGATGGACGCGCTCCTGCTGCACCAAGATGGCTTTGAGGTGTTCATAGGCGGCGCGATCGCGGCATAGGTGGCGGATTTGATCTAAGAGGGTAGAATCCATGGGTAAGAACGACTATCCCCGAATATGTTCTAGCGTTACTCAGATAGGAATTAAAAATTAAAACCCTTACGGGTTTTAAAACACAAAACTGCGTAGCCGTTTTGTGTTTTGATGTAATTCTATCTAGACAATGAATCTTAGCGGACTTGATTTGGCGATCGCATGAGACACAAAGCGTAACTTTGGGCATAACTTTTGTTTTTAGCAAGAGAGTTCGCTATGCGAACTCTCTTGCTAAAAACAAGTTAAGATCGTAATTAAACAATTAAAAACAACAAATATAGCTATAGCCACCTGTATCAGGACAAATCAAAACCCAAATAGTGTGATGCGGTGCTTCGCACCGCATCACACTATTTGGGTTTTATGTCCTAATAAGACTGGCGACAGCTATAGTTTGGGAAAGCCTTGATTTGCCTAGGTTTACCAATTATTTATTTGCAAACTAATGTAAGTTAAAAAATATGGCACGCTATACCCTTGCCCAGAGTCCCGAAGTTGTCTTAACCGTTGCAGGCAAAGATTCGCCAAAAGCTCGTGAGAAGGCGATGGCAGAACTAATGGAACTCATGGACTCAGGCAAACTTGATACCGATCTTGCTGATGGCTTTAGTCCCGACCAATTTATCGAAGTGAGAGAACTTTCCATGTCTGAAGATCGTGAAGATCCCATAACTCAAGCGGTGCAAGTCTTAAACAATCTTGCCACCCTCAAAATCAAAGTCCAAGAACTGCGATCTGATGCGATGCAAGTGCGATCGCAAATTGATATTTTATTTAGCGATGAGATTGTCACTGAGGATCAAATCAATAGTCTTAAGGAAGGTTTTAAAACCCTCAAAAGCTTTGCTCAGCTTAATATGAAATTTCTGGATGCGCGATCGCAAGCCGAGAATGCACGTCAAGTCCTTGATGAAGCCCTTAAGTCCCCTAATGCAGAAGTTAAAGCTCCTATAGAAAGTGTAGCTGTAGAGACTTCTGGGGACATTACCGCTGATCCCGAACCTGTTGCAGTGGACGCTGATGCTGATGAGGAAGAAACTGTAACTGAAATTGAGGATGCGATCGTTGAAGTTCCTGTGAGCAAATCTACCAAAAAGAAATAATGCAAAAAGGCAACGCGAAGCGTTGCCTTTTTGCGTTTTCGGTGAAGTTAAAATTAAATCTATAACAACTACCTACTGCTGGAAATTATGGTTGCTTTACCCGATCGCTTATTGATGACCTACGAAGAATATATCGCTTGGGAATCAACCCAAGAAATGCGCCATGAGTTTTGTGATGGTGAAGTGATCGCCATGGCGGGCGGCACTCGTGACCACAATCGAGTTTCAGTTAATTTTCTTAAAACATTAGATAACGCCCTCACCGATCGTCCCTGCGAAGTCTATATCGCTGATGTCAAAGTACAGGTAAGACCCAAACGCAAATATTTTTATCCAGACGTGGTGGTTACCTGTGATGAACGCGATCGCAATGATGCTCTAGTAATTGCTTTTCCTTGTTTGATTATCGAAGTCCTCTCACCATCAACCGAAGCCTATGATCGTGGATTCAAGTTTTCGCAATACCGCCAGTTTGAGACTTTGCAAGAATATGTATTAGTGCAAGTCGAGCAACCAATGGTGGAAGTATTTCAGCGTAATGAGCAAGGGCAATGGGTGCTTTTTGAATATGGTTTGGACGATCGCCTATTTCTCAAATCCGTAAACGTTGAAATAGCCGTTAGCGATCTATATCAACAAATTCAATTTGAGCAAAAAACAGAATAAAGGGGGCGCTTTGCGCCCCCTTTATTCTTAGGTAACACGAGTGAGAATAATCATGCCAGCCGTGATCCCAATTAAATTAGGCATCCATGCAGCAGCGATCGGTGAGAGAAATTCCACCTGACCGAGAGCGCCACAGATAAATAGCAAGAGATAATAGCCAAAAATAATTAACACGCTCAAGCCAAAACCGATCGCCGCACCAGTGCGCTGAGGACGCATTCCTAGCGATGCACCAACGATCGCAAAGACCACACAGATAAACGGCAGAGCATATTTCTGCTCAAGTCTGACTTCTAGCTTACGGATTTCTTTAGTATTGCCAGATTGCTTGAGCAAATCGATATTACGGCGAATATCAGCAATATTCATTTCTTCAGCACTACGCTGCTCTTGCGCTACGTCAAGGGGAGCGCGAGGCAGTTGCAGATTTTGATCTTCAAAGCGGAGGATACTGCGGTAATTGCCATCTGGCCCCACCAAATAGGTTGTACCTTTGCTAAATCTCCAAACATTTTGCTCAGGAATCCAAACCGCAGACTCGGCAGCAAGAATTTGCTGAAGTTGTCCTTGCGAAAAATCTAAAACCGTTAAGCCACGCATCTCTTTACCATCAAAGCTGCGGGCATAAAAACTCCGCACTAATCCTTGCTTCGATGTGCCATCTTCCTGTGGCACTTCTCCATATTGCTGATAAAAAATATCTTGGCTTTTAAACTGCACATTCTCTTGATTTAGAGCCGCTCGTAGTGTACTGCGTGATTGCCAGTTTGCCGCAGGAACGATCGCCTCATTAAATACATAGGTCAGCCCTGTGACAAATAGGCTTAACACCAACGCAGGTAAAACTAAACGGTAAGCACTTACCCCACAACTGCGTAAAGCCGTTGTCTCACCATCTCCCGACATGCGGCTATAGGAAAGCAATGTTGCTAACAACATCGACATCGGGAATGAGTACACCATGAAGCCGGGGATTTGGTAACCAAAAATCTGAAACGCTGTTAATACGCTTAATCCCGCATCAGTAATTAGGCGAATCAGTTCAAATAGAGAGCCGATCGCTAAAATCACTGAGGAAAATGCACCCACCCCAAACAAGAATGGGGTTAGCATCTGCGTGAATAAATAGCGATCCATGATCGACAATCTCGGTAGCCATCCTAGCGACACGTTTGTAACTTTTTTCCTTGGTTGAGTCGTTTGTAAGGTTGCCATTTCCTTTATCGAGATTACAGGTTTTTGGGTTAATTATTTTTGCAACACCGTAGGTGTTGCAAAAATAATTAAAAATGAAACTTTTCGCCGAGATAATATTTGCGGACATCAGGATCGTCCGCTAATTCTCGACTAGAGCCGTCAGCAAAAACTTCCCCTTCACGCATGATATAAGCGCGATCGGTAATTGTTAAAGTCTCGCGAACATTATGATCCGTAATTAACACGCCCATATTGCGATCGCGTAGGTTGCTGATGATGGCCTGAATTTCACTAACAGCGATGGGATCGATCCCCGCAAAGGGTTCATCTAGCAAGATAAACTTGGGTCCTTCTTGCCCAACCGCCAACGCTCTAGCAATTTCAGTACGCCGACGCTCTCCCCCCGACACTTGAATTCCCATCGTATCAGCAATTTTGGTCAGACGAAACTCTTCTAACAAAGTACGCAGTCGATGAATCTGTAATTTCTTGGGTACGTTGGTTTGCTGCATCACCAATAGCAAATTATCCCGTACCGATAATTGCCTAAAGATGGTAGCTTCTTGGGCTAGATACGCCATGCCCATTCGCGCCCGTTTATGAATTGGTAAACGGGTAATGTCTTGTTGATCGAGCCAGACACTGCCACTGTCGGGCTGAATTAGCCCCGTTGCCATGTAAAACGACGTAGTTTTGCCCGCACCATTTGGCCCCAGCAGTCCAACAATTTCCCCCTGCTTAACGGTGAGGCTCACTTGCTGAACCACCTGCCGACCACTGTAGTTTTTACTAACGTTATCAAGGGAGATTTGCATTACTTAGTTGATAGTTGGTGGTAATTAATAATTAATAATTCGTAATTGATCCTAAGTACCTGTGTAGAATAAATTACCCAAACCCGTAAAGTTGCGCCCCGCAGGGGCGCAACTTTACGGGTTTGGGTTTGTAACTAATTATGCACAGGTACTTACTTATCATCAGGAATAATTTCTTGTGGTTTTGGTTGTAACTTATCAGGAGGAATTATTGAGGTGGGGGGACTGACCTGCTGTTTTTTAAAGGCTGGTTTGATTTGCGTGACAGGTGTTGCTGAAGTTGCAGGCGTACTAGCAACATCACGATCTGGAACTACATAAATAGTTTCGACCTGTTGATTAGCAGGAGGTGACGCGACAAATTTACCTTCACTGACGAGATAGGTGACTGTTTGGGCTTTGATGCTATTGACACCTTCTTGGGTAACAATCACATTGCCTGTTAAAACTACACGCTGCTCCTTAGAAAAATACTGTGCTTGCTCAGCGATCGCATCAATCTGTCGGGCAGGATAAGTCATTCTGACATTGCCAGTTGCGGTAACTACACCTGTGATCGAGTTAGCCTCTTGGACATCAGCTCGGATTGTCAGAGCGGTGTTAGTTTGGGCTTGGGTTGATGGTAGAGAGCTTAAGGCGATCGCCAAAACTGGAATTGCAATTAAAAACAATTTAGTAATTGGGGATTGGTAATTGGGGATTGGGGATTGGTGCTGATTTTTTCCTTTTTCCTTTTTCCCTTTTCCTTGAAATCTGCTTAGTGGTGTCATAGGTTTTGTACCTTTTGTTCATACAAATTTACAATGGCTGCGACCACTTCTTCTATAGTTAGACCATCTGTATTAACTAAAGTTGCATCGACCGCCTGAGTTAGTGGTGCATAGTCGCGGGTGGAGTCTTTGCGATCGCGTTCTTGGATTTCATGCTTAAGGGTAGCGAGGTCGGGGGCAACCTGACCTTGAGCGATCAGATCGGCTTGGCGACGTTTGGCTCTCTCTTCTGCTGAAGCAGTCAAAAAGACTTTAACTTCTGCATCAGGGAATACATGGGTTCCAATGTCTCTCCCTTCCATCACAACTCCCCCTGTCTGACCGATCAGTTGCTGTTGTTTGACCAAAATTTCACGCACGGCGGTTTGGGCGGCGATCGCCGATACGTTTGCAGTGACTTCAGGGGTTCGGATCTCCGAGGTGATATCTTCGCCATTAAGCAAAACTTGCATCGGCTTACCTGCGATCGGGTTGGCAAATAATTGGATTTTTGAATTGGCGGCGATCTCTTTGACTTTGTTTTGCTCGCGTAAATCAATACCTTCGCGTAATACAGCAAGGGTGACACCACGATACATAGCGCCAGTATCTAAAAACAATAAACCTAATTTATTGGCTACCTGTTTGGTAACAGTGGACTTGCCCGCACCTGCGGGACCATCGATCGCAATGATCGGTTTTCTAGGGGTGATAGTATGACTCAGCAAAATATTATCAATCAAACGTGTATTTCCAATTCGAGCCGCGATCGCCAGCATTAACTCTGATTTAGAAGTAATTTGAGTACATGGTTGCAAGGTCTTGGCCTCGACTAACTCAATATACTCTAGATTAATTTCAGGGAGCTTCGCCAAATAATTTTGCGCTGCTTCGATAATTTGGGCAGGATAACAAAGTTCATAGCACAGGAAGAATTGCTGCTGAGCTTGTAGTAGACTTTGATAAATATGGGCTGCTAAAACCCGATCTTTGCCAGATAAGTATTGATTACGGGAACTGTAGGCTAAGCCGCTTGGTTCTCGCACCGTCGGACAGCCAATAATTTCCACAGGCAAGTTTAAATCAACCACTAAGTTCCGAATAATCGCTAGTTGCTGCCCATCTTTGCAACCAAAGTAGGCCCGATCAGGCTGTACGACATTCAATAGCTTGGTCACGATTGTGGCTACACCTTGAAAATGACTAACCCGCGATCGCCCACACAAAATATTAGTCATTTCTGGGGGAGGGATGACTTGGGTGAGTTTGTTTATGGCATTTAGCCCCATCTCTTGCGGATCAGGTGCAAAAATTGCATCAACGCCTGCATTCTCGCAAAGCTGGTGATCAAGTTCTAGAGTACGCGGATATTTAACAAAATCTTCCCCTGCCCCAAATTGCAAAGGATTGATAAAAATGCTCACAACTACGCAAGCATTTTCAGTTCTAGCCCGATCAATTAGGCTCAAATGTCCAATGTGCAAAGCCCCCATAGTTGGCACAAGCCCTATGGATACTTGCCCTAATGACTGGTTAAATTTTTGGTCATTTAAGTAATTACGCAGAGCAGCGATCGTAGTAAATAGCTGTGTCAAGTAAACAACCTCAACGAAATCACTATAAAAAGCATAGCTGTCTCAGGTAGAAGATGACTATGCTTTTTATAACGGATCATCCAAAAAGAGAGTGCAAAGCACCTTCTTTTTTTATTTGACGTGAGTTCGATATAGCCATTAGCGTCGTGCGAAGCACGACGCTAATGGCTATATCGAACTCACGTTTATTTAAGTAGCTCACCATACTTAAACCCTAAAACCAGAAGCTGTCCTGCCCGCTATGCGAGCAGGACAGCTTTCTAGGTTTTTAGGTTACTTATGCCTAGCTACTTAGCTCCAATTCTCATTATAAAAATCGATTTTTTTGAAAGTCTGCCAGAGTCGGGCTTTCAAAAAAAAACTATATTGGTGTTTCCATTGGCGAAGGCGCTGGAAACACCAATATAGTTCTCATAATGAGGATTTCTAGTTATTTAGACAATACTTCAAGTCTGACTGGGGCGACTCCAGAAGAAATTAGCCCAATTACATTAGCGGCGGCTGTGGAAATGTCGATCACACGACCATGGATATAGGGACCACGATCATTAATTCGCACTACCACTGACTGGTTGTTATCCATGTTCACCACCCTTACCAAAGTACCAAAGGGCAAACTAGGATGAGCCGCAGTTAACTCACTAGCCCTAAAGATTTCTCCACTAGCACTGTAGTTTCCGTCAAAGCCTGGCCCGTACCATGAAGCCATGCCAGACATTACGCCCACAATGCGATTGTTTAATGCTGGGGTCGAGGTGGATCTAGCAGCAATTTTAGGTTTTGGAGCATTGACAACCTCAACTACAGGATTAGCACGTCCAAGGAGTCGGCGTAGCAGATTGGCTGACTCTAAAACATCCTGTGTTTGATTTTGCAAAGATCCTGGGAAAACTGCTTGCTGATCAAATTTCAACATGGCGCGATCGCCTAATTTGATCACGTAGTTGCCATTTTTCCAAGCTGGGATAATCTTATTTGCGTCGAGCCCATCACGATTAAGTTGATTAATCAGGGCGGCGGCGGCGGTAGCTCTTTCGACAGGGTTAGCTGAAGTTAGCAGGTTTTCAGAACTATCATCTGCTGATTTGGCAGGGCTATCTGAATTACTAGGTTCTAAGTTAGTAGTACTTGCTGGTAACTTAACTGATTCTGAGTTCTTTTTAGTTTCGCCTTTAGTTTTTAATGAATCTGACGTAGTATTTGCAGTATTTTCTGTAGCTGATTTTGCAGATTCTTCAGATTCAATATAAGTAACTACAGGGATACCACGAACATATACCGTGGCAGCATTTTTGCCGTTTAGTTTGTGGGTATGGATGCGAGCGATCGAGTCATCTTTAGTTCTAGTTAAAGACTGCGATCTCGTTTCTCCAACCTTTAAAGAATTAGAAGAATTAGATAGAGAAGTAGATACATTAGTAGCCTTGACTTCTGTTTGAGCCTGTGCGCTATGGCTAGCAAGACTTGAGACGATAGCAAGAGCTACCACTGAGGTAGAGAGAGTGTAGCTCCAGTTCCAATTAAGCATAGGTAAAGCAGAAAATGAAGTAAACGACTAAATTATTGATAGAGGCTTGTCTGGGAATGACTTGTAAATGAAATCGCCAACAGCAAGTTTCTCAAACTAGTAACAAAACTTTAAATAGTTTCGTTGATGTGATTTAGATTAACATGGTTATTCAAAATGATGATAACTTAGCCGTCAAACCCTTGCTGTGAGAAGATTTGAACTCTTGTATTTTGTTAAAAATCAAAATTTTGCTTCTCTCTCATTAGAATTCTTTATAAAAATGGAACTTTGTACTAAAGAACACAAAAAAAGCTCCGCAAAAGTATATCTTTAGGCGTAGGTAATTTTACTCCCAAATAAGTTTTGTATGCTTAAGGGCTCAACACACAAGAAAATTTCAGTTTTAAAGGTGTTCTGTCTTGAGTTTTGTTCATATGTAAACCTTATGAAGACATACTCTCAGAATGAAAATGTCAAAAATTGCAATAAATAAGTCTTAGGATAGATACAAAAAAGAAATTTATAGAAACTATTTTTAAGTATTTTGATGAATATGTTTGATATAGACTGATTTTAGATTTTTGCGTTTAAAAAAGTCGTTGCTAAAGCAGCATAACTAAGAAGTTAAGCAAAACATTTAAGAACAACACATAAGAATTTCTAATCAATTGACAGAAACTTTTTCACAAGTCTTGAAAAATTCAGAAAATAAACAAAGAAAAGGAGACTACACATTGTGTAGTCTCCTTTTCTTTGTTTATTGTTTTATTGCGCGATCGCATCATTCAGTTTGCCACTGCGAAAGCCTTCTAAATCCAAGGTGATTGAACTAAATCCATATTTACGAAAGGTTTTGGTCAGATCAGCGATCGCTATAAAATTCATAAACTCATGTAGCCGATCGCTAGGCACTTCGATTTTTGCTGTATCACCCATTGAGCGCACACGGATATCGCCTTTCCAGCCGCGATCGCGCAAATATTGCTCGGCATTACCAACGCGCCTTAATTTCTCAATGGTTATTTCTTCACCATAGGGGAACCGTGAGCTTAAGCATGGTTGTGAAGGCTTATCCCACCAAGGCATTCCCAAATATTGCGATAACATGCGTACTTCGAGTTTGCTAATCCCCACTTCGGCAAGGGGCGATCGCACGCCGCGTTCTTTTGCTGCTTGAATTCCTGGGCGATAATCTTGCAAATCATCAGCATTTAAGCCATCAACAACATAGTTATAACCCATGCTTTTAGCCAAGGGCTTAAGTGTGTCGTGCAATTCACTTTTGCAGAAATAACAACGATTAATTGGATTAGAGGTGTAGTTGGGATTATTCATCTCATCGGTTTGGACGATTTGATGCTTAAGACCCATAAATTCTGCTTGTATTTGGGCGGCGGCAAGATCGGCAGGTAATAATGATGGCGAGTTTGCCGTGATCGCTAAGGCACGATCGCCTAAAACATCAAAGGCGACCTTGGCGACAAGGGTGCTATCAATACCACCTGAGTAAGCTACCAGCACTTGCGATGACTCATTAAATATTTGACGTAAGCGATCGAGCTTGTTGGACAAAGTGGCGTTTAACATACAGCTATTAGTGAATGTGCAAGGTTTAGGAAGGAGTATTGCCCATGTGAAAATATATGAAAATCATATAGCGTTTCCCATTTTAACGTGAGTTCGATATAGCCATTTGCGGCGTGCGAAGCACGCCGCAAATGGCGAAAAATGGGAAGAATCGCTTAGCAATTCTTCCCATTTTTCGCTTTCGTCGAACTAACGTCATTTTAGAAAATTCCGTATTATTACCTCGCCAAAGGCGAGGCAATAATACGGAATCACAAAAGTGTTGCTACACTTTCGTGAATTGGTATAAGCCCCAAGAATTGATTGACGGCGCTCCGCGCCGCCAATCAATTCTTGGGGCTTAGGGATTTTCTCGCTTACAGCAATTGCCGAGCAAGCGAGCCACAAGCAGAGACTTAAAAACCTGATTGATTGGCAAAACTGTGGAAATTCACATCTTGCCGTAGGGGCAGTTTTTGCTCAAATTTTTGTTGTGACCCAATCACGGAGTTACTAAACCTGCCCCTAAAAAGATTTGTCAGTCAAGCAGAAACTTAAAAATATTGCTTTGAAACGCTTTTAAGTTTCTGCTCGGTTTGGGTTTGAGCGCAAAGCGCTGTAGATATATTAAGCATTGTAATTGGGATCAAGGTTACCTTCTAAGAGTCCCAGAAATACGCGCATAGATAGCTAGTCAAAGCAGGAATTGGGATTCCTGTTCTCTGTGATTCAGTATTAGAGATTTTGGGCTGCAAAATATTTTGACATTGAGGTAAAAACTTCTGCTTCTCAGGATCTTTAGACTTCAACTGATTAAGCTGATTCACCGTAGCAGAATTAACTGTACTGGCTACTGTCTCAGCCCTTTGTTGGATCTCTACCCATTTGCTAATTTGCACTAGTTCGGGACGATAAGCTTTAATACGTTGTTGAGCATCGCCGTATAACACAGAGTCAGTGGGAATCTCCTCTAACTGCTTTATAGCTTGTTGCCGTTTCTCTTGGGCAGATTTCCACACAGTTGACCTATGCGGAGGATTTTGGGTTAACTTCGCCGCCTCAATTGTGCCATTCTTCGCGGACTCTAGATTTTTATTAGCCGTCTGCTCGATATTGATTTTGCGATCAAATTCAGCTAATTTTGGACGCAGGGTTGCTAGCTCGGACTGAGCATCCCCATATAGCGAAGCAGGGCGATCAGAAATTCCTTCTAGCTGCGAAATGATCGTTTGTAAGCGATTGCGCGTACCAGTGAGAGTTTCTAGCTTCGTAATTTTCTTGGGATTGATATCTTGGTTACTAAAATTCCTTGAATTGGCTAAATATTGTTGCTGATTAGAACGATCCCACACTAGCCAGCCACAAATGCCGACAATGGCGATCGCCACAGCACCAAAAGCCACAGAAAATATTAATGACTTATCCCTTGGATAGGCGGTTTTAATCGGCTCATGTTCTGTCTCGACAGTAGGGATAGGCTTCTTGGCAGTACGTCTGACAGTAGGCGGCGGTGGAGGTAATGGCATTGGTATCGCAGCCACAGTTGGGGAATCAAAGTTAAAGTCTTCATCATGATCTGACCAAGATTCTTTCTGCTCTGAAGGCGATCGCCGTTCCGATTCTTGTCCATTAACTTCAAAAGGATCTTTGTCAAACGATACTAGCTCAAAAGTATTTTGCGGCAGACTATCTAAGTTAAGTGTTTGCAAGTCGAGATTGCCTAAATCAAAATCCTCATTCTTGGTATTGTTGATTTCGTCAGGAGCATGGACATCTTGCACTGCTTTATTAGCAGCTATTTTTAGATCGTTTTCGATACTACTCTTGAAACTCTTTAAATCATCTTGAATTGGCGATTCAAGATTTGCTGTCTGAATCTCTGTCTCATCGCTGTTAAATGGCAGGTTTTCAATTGCGCCAATATCGCCAAATTCTTCTAGTTCTTCAAGATCGAGTTCAATTAATGGCAAAGGTGGCTTAATCTCTGCTGTTTTGTGCCATTCTGGATGCTTGGCTCCAGAAATCCTACCATACACAACTAAACTATCCGCCCCCTCGATTGGTAGCTTATCAATACGGCGTTTCACAATATCATAGAGAGAGGCATAGTCAACATCATCACCATCTGCTCTAGTGATCAGAACATGTAATTGAGATTCTTTGCGGCGGATTTGGGTTTTTACCTTATAGTTTTGAAGGTCTGCCTCTATCGCATTGACAATGCTAGCCTCATCCATCTTGAGATCCTCATCCTTGCGTTTCGATCGCACATATTAAACGAAAAGCCATACAAATATCCAACAATATCCAACCAAATGACTACAAAAAGATGAACTTTTTGCTTCAAATTTACAATATACCCCGACGTTGGTGGACAGAATTTTCATTGCAAACCAAGCTAATGGCTTTGATTACGCTATTAGTTTCTTTGCTAATGAGTGCTGTCACCTTTTGGGCTGTTAACGATATTCAGACCGATGCTCGCCTCAATGATACGCGCTTTGGCAAAGATTTGGGGTTATTGCTGGCTGCTAATGTCGCCCCTTTAGTTGCAAAAAATGATCTTCAGGAAGTAACTCGCCTATCTAAAGAATTTTATGATAGTAGCTCTAGCATTCGCTACATTCTCTATGCTGATCCTGATGGCGAGATTTTTTACGGGATTCCGTTTAACTCTAATGAAGTTAAAAATTCATTAAGTATTAGACGCAGAATTCAATTGCCTGAAGATCCTATGATGCGCCCCGATCGCCCTTTGGTCAGGCAGCATATTACGCCACAGGGTGAAGTTACGGACATATTTGTAAATTTGCAGCATGAAGGCAAATCGTTAGGGATCATTGCGATCGGCATTAATCCTAATCCCACGGCAGTAGCCTCTTCGAGTTTGACGTTAGATGTGACTACGGCTGTATTTGTATCGATTTGGGCGATGGTAATTTTGGGGGCAGCATCCAACTCGGTGACGATTACGCGACCACTTCGGGAATTGGTGGCTGGGGTACAAAATATTGCTAGTGGCAACTTTAAGCAACGTATCGACTTGCCCTTTGGTGGTGAATTGGGGGAATTAATTCGCAGCTTTAATGACATGGCGCAACGACTCAAAAAGTATGAAGAGCAGAATATTGAGGAATTGACCGCCGAAAAAGCCAAGCTAGAAACTCTAGTATCGACGATCGCTGATGGAGCATTGTTACTCGACTCCGACATGCGGATCGTGCTAGCCAATCCTGCGGCGATCAAGATTATGGGCTGGGATCAAGAGCCTGTGAAGGGAGACTGGAAGTGCAAAAGTATTTTGAATATTTTGCCTGAGCGACTCAGTGCTGATTTAGGGCGATCGCTGATGCAAATTGCCACAGGCGATCGGGAGGGCGGCGAATTTCGGATTATGGCTTCAGGCGATAAGGGTGATTCAGTGCTAGCCCATGCCTTTCGGATTTGGATTACTAGTGTCTTAAGTTCTAGTAATGCCATTAAGGGGATTGCGATTACGATTCAGGACATCACCCGTGAGGTGGAGCTAAATGCTGCTCAAAGTCGATTTATCAGCAATGTTAGTCATGAGTTACGCACGCCTTTATTTAATATCAAGTCCTTTATCGAGACTTTGCACGAGTATGGTGATGAACTAAGCGAAGATCAGAAAAAAGAATTTCTCGGTACGGCAAATAACGAAACCGATCGCCTCACCCGTCTAGTTAATGATGTGCTGGATCTATCTCGATTAGAGTCAGGTCGTCAATATCATTTCTCGGCGATCGATTTATCAGAGACCGTGGAGCAAACGGTCAGAACGTATAAACTCAATGCTTCATCTAAAGGTATTGAGCTGATTCATGAAATTGAGCCAGATTTGGAGAGAATCTGGGGCAATTACGATTTGATTTTGCAAGTGTTATCTAACTTAGTTGGCAATGCTCTCAAATTTACGGATATGGGCGGCAAAGTCACGATTCGGATTTATCCTTGGCAAGATCAAACCACCACTCAGCCCCATCGCACCGTCAACTATATCCGTGTCGAGGTGGAGGATACAGGACATGGTATTCCTGCCGAAGATTGCGATCGCGTGTTTGATCGTTTTTATCGGGTCGAGGATAAAGTGCATACTCTCGAAGGTACTGGTTTAGGTTTATCGATCGTCCGTAACATTATCGAAAAACATCACAGTGCGATTCATATCAAGAGTGAGGTTGGTGTGGGTACGACTTTCTGGTTTGACTTAAGCGTGTATCAAGATCGCTGTGAGTTACCAGTTATGGGCGCGATCGCTGCTCCTGTTCAGGCGATGACGGTTTAGGAATTGTGACTAAATGTTGTTTTAGGAGATTAAGTTGATGATTGCTCAACCACAGTTAATTCAAGAAGATCATCAAATCATCATGTCTGCCGACGAGTATCTTGTTTGGGAAAGGCAGCAAGAAGAAAAATATGAATATGAAAACGGGAAAATCATTGCGATGACAGGCGGCACAATCCCTCATAGCCAAATTCCTCTTAATTTAGGAGCATTGCTGCTTGCTCATTTGCGTGGAAAAGGATGCAAGATCTCGATCAGCGATGCTAAAGTTCTTGTTAGATCTCGGAAATATTATTATCCTGATGTGGTTGTGTCCTGTGACGATCGTGATCGCTTCTCCCGTGATTTTTTGCAATATCCTGTGCTGATTGCGGAAGTTTTATCTCCTACCACCGAAGCACGCGATCGCGGTATTAAGCAGCAAAGTTATATGGCGATCGATACGCTGCAAGCCTATATCCTGATCGACTCAGAGCGTCCTAGTGTCGAAGTTTATCAAAGACATAGCGATCGTGCTTGGGAATATCAGTCTATAGCGATCGAGGAGACAACTTTTGAGCAAGATGATCCTCTTATTCATATAACTAGCATCGATCTCCAATTCCCTTTATCTGCCCTCTACGAAAATGTTGATTTTCTTGATAGCTCGCAACTGTAGAGTAGATATATTGTTCGTTAATCAAAATTGCGATCGCTGCTCCTGTTCAGGCGATGACGGTCTAGTAATGTCGCTGTTGCCACAGCGATTATCTCTGGGTTAGAGCATTAGATCATGAAGTAATTCAAAGGTTACTCAGGAGTGAGATCATGGAAGAGTCAGTAGTTTATCAAGAAATTTTGCGCGAAGGTTTAGCTAAAGGCAAAGCTGAGGGTTTAGCTAAAGGCAAAGCTGAAGGTTTAGCTAAAGGCAAGGTTGAAGCAACTAACCAAATTGCTATAAATATGTTGCATTCTAATATGTCTCCAGATTTAGTGGCTCAGTTAACTGGGCTAACCCTAAAACAAATCCAAAAACTACAAAAAATTTCTACAAAGCAACCTCGGACAAAAAAATCACTTTAGCTTCAACTGCTGAGATATTTTTAGTTCCCGATTTTCTCCGTTGGCGAATTGCTAATAGCTCTTGCTGACACTACTTTTTGACTATTTTTCCTGCATCTGGATCTGGCAAAAGGTCTTTTAAGGATTCGATGACGGTTTCACGAATCACAGCTTTTAGTTCTTCAATTGTGAGATCTTTAACTTGCATGGTAGTTATTACACAATTAGGGTTATTATCTGATTATAATCTAATACCTATGCATCTCAACGGTATTAGCATAGATACCTATAAATGAGTGTTTCTCCACAAATCGAATGAATAAGAGAAGAATTAGAGTGAGTCCCAACTATTTGCTAGAACCAATAAGTGGAGAAGTTTTCTTTTTTGATAAGGTTCTAGACAAAGAGGTACTTAAGTTTAATTGTCAAGATAAAAAAGGATCTAGATTAATTTTTGAAGATCGGATGCAGGGATGGTTTTTCGACCCAGCTCTTAACCTTGTTGATGATATCAATTCGTCAGTTGTAGCTGTTCACATTGTAACACCTCTAATTGAAGCTTTAAGGTGCTACATATTAGGTAAAAAACCTATTGCAAGAGAATCTAGTACCTTCTTTAAAGAGCAAGCTGACGAAATCTTTCCATTATTACAAAATAATGAAGTTGCTCGAAATCTTTTGTATAAAGGTGTCCGATGTGGTTTTGCTCATCAAGGTTTTCTCAAAGATGATGACGATGCTTACAATATATTGATTTTATCAGAAGTGTCAGATAAACCAATTATATTTGATGGTCAAGTAATGACTATTCATGCTCGCAAGTATGTTGAAAAAATAAATGAGGCTTATCAAAGTTACTTCAATACTCTAGATAGAGACGCTGACAAGTTGAACAAGTTTTATGATATGTGGAAACATCAATGGAGAATGAAAAGAAGGCATTTGATTGAAATTTCTGGCACATAAACTTAATAGACAATATTGGAAACTGACTTATATGGATAAAGATATTATTCTCACTATTATATTCTTAACCATTTTTTTTGCTGTGATTGGAGGCATAATGTTAAGACTTAGTCTTAGTCCATCTAATTTTTTTATTGGGCTTCTATTTGTTTGCTTTATTTTGACTTTACTAAATCATCGATAAGTTCGCTAAACTTAGTTGAAGCCTCTCTACAAATTACTTAGGATTGCAATATAAAAACAGCAATTACAAACTCACAATTGTTAGTTTGTAACAGTAAAACTTAGCAATACTTTCTTTGAGATACAAATAGAAGAGGAACAGAGGAACTTTAGCAATCGGAATGAGATTTACAAAAAATCCCAAGCTAGGCTCTAGCTAATAAAAAGTAAATATACGGAGGATTTAAGATGGATGCGATGACAACAGAGCAAGCAAGTCATGACTTAGATGGTTTGATCGATCGCGTGATTGATAACGTGCAACCAACAATTATTTGTAATGACAAAGGCAACAAAGCTATTTTAATTTCGCTAGACGAATTTTCATCATGGCAAGAAACTTTGTATTTATTATCAAATCCTGTTAATGCCAAGCGTCTTCTTGGCTCAATTCAATCAGCTAAATCTGGCAAAGTTGCTGAGAGAGAACTAATCGCAGAATGAAGCTCATATTTACTTCGGCTGACAGTATAGTTATTGTGGGTTGTCGATTTCATTACAAAGACTAGACCTTTTCGGGGGTATCGTTTATTAAAGACTCAACTCATCAGATTATTGTCAACTGCTAACTATCGAAATCTATGTCGATCGCCCCAATACTTAAAGCTGAAAACATCTCGAAATCCTTTGGCGGCATTCATGCCGTAAGCAATGCCCGCATTGAAGTACCCGCAGGAAGCATTACAGGATTAATTGGTCCCAATGGGGCAGGAAAAACCACATTTTTTGGATTGTTATCTAACTTTCTGAAGCCCGATCGCGGCACAGTACAGTTTGACGGAATGCCAATTCAAGGCAAACCACCCCATGCGATCGCCAAACTTGGCATGATTCGCACCTTTCAAGTACCGCGAGTCCTGTCGCGATTATCAGTGCTAGAAAATATGTTGCTAGCCGCACAGAATCAAGTGGGCGAAAAGTTTTGGAATACTTGGTTTCAGGGTCAAAAAATTGCAGTGCAAGAACGGGAAAATCGCGAGAAAGCGAGACATATTCTTGAATCAGTCGGCTTAATCAGGATGGCGGATGACTATGCGGGAAGTCTGTCGGGTGGTCAGCGTAAGTTATTAGAAATTGCCCGCGCCTTAATGACTGACCCCAAATTAATCTTGCTCGATGAACCTGCGGCGGGGGTCAATCCTGCTTTGATAGAAGAGATTTGTAGCCTGATCCACAAGTTAAATCAAGAAGGCTTGAGCTTTTTGATTATCGAACACAATATGGATGTGATTATGTCCCTATGCGATCGCGTCTGGGTCTTAGCCGAAGGTCACAATCTCGCTGATGGCTCACCCGCAGAAATTCAAAGCGATCCTAAAGTTTTAGAAGCATATTTAGGCTCATAGCTTTTACTGATAAACATCTCTACGATGACCAATTTTTAAGACCAAAATCAGTAGTTGATTATCCTGAATGCGGTAAATGATGCGATAGTCACCAACTCGAATTCGGTAAAGGTCATCCTCTCCTGATAGTTTGACCACGCCATCGGGACGAGGCGAATCGACTAAAGCGTCAATTTTTGATTTTATGCGTTGTTGTTCTTGAGGAGATAAAGCCTTTAACTGCTTAGCGGCTGGCTTAGCAAATTCGATGTAATAAGTCATACACCGATTTCCACTTTTAACTCTTCCCAAGAAATAGTGCCTTCAGTCTCAATAGTTGCTAAGGCAGCATTAGCATCTGCGATATCTTCATAGTCTTCAAGCTGTTGATTTTTGAGTGCGTGCAGAAAATCAATAACTTTTACAATTAGAGCATCAGGCACTTCACTTAACTCTTCAATTAATCGCTCTTTGAGAGTCATAGCTTACCTCACCAAAATTACATCTAGGCGCTAATTCTAGCATTCATGAATTTAAAATCCTTGTCTCAATCTTTTAATGTGTTGCTATTAGTGCCTACTGGCATTAATGCGGCGATCGGTGGTTATGCTGGAGATGCTTTGCCAGTGGCGAGAGCGATCGCATCAGTTGCTGATAACTTAATTACGCATCCCAATGTCTTAAACGGCGCGAGTTTATATTGGTCGATGCCCAATGTTTTATACACCGAAGGCTATGCCCTCGATCGCATGGCAAAAGGTGACTGGGGATTGCGTCCTGTAAGAGCTAATCGTATTGGCGTAATTCTCGATCGCGGTATGGAATCAGATTTAGAATTGCGTCATCGTCAAGCAATATCAGCAGCACAGGCTACTTTGGGTTTAAATATTACTGATGTACTAGTTACCGATCGCGATCTGGGTGTAGAACTGCGATCGGGAGATTCGGGTGCAACATGGGGAACGATCGCTAATCTCGATAGTTTACTGAGAGCCGCCGAGAAGTTAATTAAAGTTTCTCAAGTAGAAGCGATCGCCGTTGTCGCCAGATTTCCCGATGACCCTGACAGTGAAGCCTTACAAAACTATCGCCAAGGTAAAGGTGTTGATGCGCTCGCAGGAGCCGAAGCAGTCATCAGTCATGCGATCGTGCGTGAGTTTGCCATACCCTGTGCCCATGCACCAGCTTTACAACCTTTGCCCCTCGATCCAAGTGTGTCGCCTCGTGCTGCCGCCGAGGAGTTGGGCTATACCTTTTTACCCTGTGTGCTAGTCGGGCTAAGTCGTGCGCCAAGGATTATGACATCGCCTAATTTATTTAATGCTGATGATATTACGGCGGATCGGATTGATGCGATCGTTACTCCCTACAGTGCTTGCGGTGGTGCGGGTCTACTAGCTCTAAATCCACTTCCCCATGTGCAAATTATCTTTGTTAAAGAGAATCAAACAGGGCTAAATGTTACACCTGAAATGTTGAGTTTAAGAGGGATTCAAGTTGAGAATTATTGGGAAGCGATCGGGGTTTTAATCGCAATGAAGGCAGGAATTAATCCTCGTAGCTTACGGAACTACCCATTCTCATCAAACGACTCGCTTAACTTCTCAAATTCATAAACCCCTATAGTCTAGCTTTTACTTTCCTATATAGCGCTTATCAGTCTAGTGAAGTACGGGTTTGTTTCCCCGCCGAAGGCGGGGAAACAAACCTATCTATCTCTTGCGTTGCTATACAAATCAATATACTTTAACGTCAGTTCGACGAAAGCGAAAAATGGTAAGAATCGCTTAGCGATTCTTACCATTTTTCGCCATTTGCGGCGTGCTTTGCACGCCGCAAATGGCTATATCGAACTCACGTTACTACTCTGACGGGCGTTTCAGTTTGGTATAACGGTCGTGTTGAGCGGACTCAGATCACCATCGAACCTGACGACGAAGATTCATGATTCTGGCAGATGACACACTGCTTCAATGTTGTTGCCCTCTATGTCAATGACGAATGCACCGTAATAATGTGGATGGTAATGGGGGCGCAAACCTGGTGCACCATAATCTTTGCCCCCAGCAGCAATAGCAGCGTGATAAAACGCATCAACTTGCTCACGGTTCTCTGCCCTCCAGCAAAGATGACAGCTAGTCGTAGCAGAAGCACCTCCATAGGGTGAGGAACCGTCCACGAACCATACATCAACCTTTTTGCCATCTGGCTCCGTGGCATCTGGATGGGCAAAACCTAGGATATTCATTCCGTCGTAACTACCCTCAAGACTAAGGCTGTAGCCCAATGGAGCCAAGGTCGCGCTGTAAAATGCTTTAGTACAAGCTATATCACTCACACGAAAGGTCATATGATCGAGCATTAGATTTTTCCAAAAAAGAGTGGTTTAATCGTACAACAATCATACAGCCTTTTAGGGAACTCCAAGGAAAAAATGTTCCTTATAAACCCAAAAATATTTCGGCGGGCTACGCCCGCCGAAATACTTTTGGGTTTTATTAAATTTTTGTTCCTTAGCACCTACGGCGCTAAAAACACCAAAATGGGTTTTGATCTCTGTAACATTAATACATAGAGAAACTCCGTCAAGGCAAGATATGAATTACGATGCGATCGCGATCGGTGCAGGACTATCGGGCTGTAGTGCCGCTATCCAACTAGCAAAGCTGGGCTATCGCGTCCTACTGCTAGAGCAGAGCCACTATCCGATGCATAAACTTTGTGGCGAGTTTCTTTCCGTTGAAGTAACTGAATCCTTTGAGCATCTAGGCATAATGGAACAGGTTCGCAAAGTTGGTGCTCAACCGATTCATCGGGCTTACTTGACTACCTCTGGTGGTGCATCATTTCGGAGCAAGCTTCCAAGTACTGCTATGGGCTTGAGCCGCTATCAATTAGATTTAATGCTATTTCAAAGAGCGCAAGCGGTGAACGTAACTTGCATTGATAATACTAAAGTTACGGGCGTGACAGGTAATCTCGCAGAAGGATTTACCGTGAATACTACTAAAGGAGAATTCTCTGGAAGATTAGTATTGGGAGCATTTGGTAAACGTTCTTCCCTCGATCGCACTCTGAATCGCGCATTTATCCAAAAGCGATCGCCTTGGGTTGCCTATAAAGGACATTTCACAGGTGTGGATATTGCTGACGTGATCGAGCTGCATAGTTTTCCTAATGGCTATTGTGGACTATCGCAAATCGAAACAGGGGAAATTAATGTTTGTTGGATTGCCCATGAACGGGTGATGAAAGAACCAACGCATCCAGAGTTAGATATTCCTGAATCCTTAGCCAAAAATCCTGTGCTCGCCGATCGCTTCCACAATATGCAAAGAGTTTCGCCATCGCTGCAAGGTTTAAGCCAGATTAGTTTTGCATTGAAAGAGAATTTCTATAACGACATCTGCATGATTGGCGATACGGCGGGAATGATCACGCCGCTTTGTGGCGATGGCATGGCGATGGCGTTGCGATCTGCCGAAATAGCAGTTCCCCTAGTTAGTCAGTTTCTGGAACATCAAATCACGGCGATCGCCTTTAAACAACAATATGCGATCGCATGGCGTAAAGAATTCCAAACCCGCTTGCAACTAGGGCGGATTATGCATAATTGCTTTGTTCAGCCACCACTGGCGAATGTGGGCGTGAGCCTATGTCAAATTGCTCCCGCTCTGGGAAATTGGATTATCGGCGCAACTCGCGGCAAACCCAATCCTCTAGTCAGTAATGACTTTGCCAGTAATGCGCTCTCCTAAGGCAATGCCGACACCTGCAATTAGAAAAGCGATCGCGGTTAACACGATCACATTGGCTGTTGAGAGCATGTCCTCCGCAGGTTTAGGAACTAGATAACCAAAAATTGCGATCGCCCCCGATAGACCTCCAAAAAATGTGCCAACGGTCAAACCACTCAGAGATTTAGGAACCATTGTGAGGGCAAAAGCAATCATGCCATTGTTCACGGCACTGAGGCAGGTGAGCATCAATAGAATGCTGATAATGGCGGCGATCGCGCCATAGCCAAATGATAGAAATGCTAAACCTGCGGCAATTCCACCCAAGCTAACGATCATGAAGCGCTTGTTATCAATTAGCTTCGAGATTCTACCTGTCAATAGAGCTACTAAACCTTGACCAATAAATGCCGCCCCCATTAACACCTCAAAAGATAAACCCGTAAACCCTGTAATATCAGCTCTGATCGTGCGTGGTAACACACACCCCATCAGTAAGCGGATGCCTAAACCGATCGCTGCTCCAACCAGCAAGACGATTGCTAAGTTGCTCCAGCATTCTCGAATGGGTAGTGGTTCGTTTTTTTCTAATTCGGGATTGAGATTTTTGGGAATGTAGATCATCGCACTTCGCAAGCTTGCCACACTGGCAAGTAACACAATCGAGGCGATCGTAAAAGTCACGGGTGCGCCCAGCCCTACAATAAATTTCGTCGCTAAGGGTCTGATCGAACCAACAAAACCACCGACTAGGGTTAACACACTGCCTGCAAGCGGTAATTTGGTTGCCCCCGCAAAGATTCCCAGCAGACACATAACTGGACTGCGAAAAGTCGCCATGACGATCGCCCAGAGAATCGCTATGCTGATCAAAAGTACGCGCGTAATTTCACTTGATCCCCCAAAGATCACAAGGCAGGGTAATCCGATAAATAAAGCTGTTGAAGCGATCGCTGCGGCAACAATGAAAGGCATTCGGGTGCTATACCAACGCTGCCAGCGATCGGACAGACCACCAAATAATGGCTCAACGATTACGCCGATCGCGCTTTCGATGACCAGTATCAGTGCTGTTAATTGTTGTGCTTGACTGGTGGGATAGCCAAAAACCTGCTCGATAAACTTTGGCAAATAAATACCGTAGGCAATCCAAGTTAAAGACATGGCTCCCTGAACTGAGGCTAAACCCCATACTTGGAGCCAACGCACTTGACTTGATGCTTGATCTGATGGTGGGGCGATCGCCATAAAGCTCTCCTCATTTTGTAGCAATTTTAATTAAAGAGAGTCGCATTGCGACTCTCTTTAATTAAAATTCTTGAGGATATGGCACAGCAACATCCTCAAGAATTTTGTGTTTAATTACATCGCAAAGCGATGCAATTAAAATGGGATTAATAACTTAATGCACCAAATTTCTAGCCCCCCCTCTAACTCCCCCTTTCAAGGGGGAGAACTTAGACCTTCCCTTGGAAAGGAAGAACTTAGACTTCCCCCCTTTCAAGGCTACCGTGAACACACAAGTCATCAGCTATAGCGTGAGTTACTAATGATCCCCCTCAATCCCCCTTAAAAAGGGGGAAGAAGAAAATTCTCCCCCCTTTTTAAGGGGGGCTGGGGGGGATCTAAAACCTCAAACGTAGACAGAGAGACTTGTGTGTACACGGTAGCTTCCAAGGGGGGACTGAGGGGGGGGGTAAAAACTGACGTAGTGTCAATTACATGAACGCTATTAAAATTGGGTGCAACCTTGCATCGAGATCCTGCCATCGGGCATCGTTGCACGACAGAGATTCGCTTGACTCAAATCTACATTAGTTACATTCGCATTGGTGAGGTCAGCACGATACAAATCTGCACCTCTGAGATTTGCGCCTGTCAAATCTGCGCCATAGAGGCTCGCATTCCGCAAAGAGGCATTAGTAAGATTTGCGCCATTGAGCTTAGCGTAGACCAATTCAATATCAATCAAATTGGCATTTTGCAAATTAGCTTCAGTTAAATCAGCATATTTCCAGCGACTATTCCGCGCATTTGTCCCAGACAAATTTGTTTGGATCAAATCGCTATGAATCAAGAAAGTATTTCGCAAATCCGAGTTGCTGAGATCCGCACCACGAAAATCAGCATAGTACATGGTGCTAAAAGCCAAAGTTGCACCAGAGAGCATACTTTTTCGTAGATCTGCAACGTCAAGGAATGATTCGCGCAAATTAGCTCCATTTGCCGCAATACCGCTCAGTTCGCAGCGCTGACAAGTGCGATGTTCTAAAAGAGCTTGAAAATGTTCATTATTTTGAGCTTGTACACTCGATGCGAGTCCAATAGTCATAACGCTAGTCACAAGAGCGCTAGCGATCGCAGTCACGGTGTGAGTAAAGGCTGTAGACTTCATAAAAAAGTACCATTATTTAGCAATCCCTCTTTAATTGTTATCATACGCTCCCTCTTCACAACACCGCAAAATGTAACAAACCATAAAAGTAACAAATGGTGAGTTCTTATCGCGCTTTAACGCCCAAAGCCATAAAGTTGCGACCCGCAGGGTCGCAACTTTATGGCTTTGGGTAATTTATATATCGGCGCTGGTGTGATGATTTTGTATACTTGTAGTATTTGTTAATGTTTTGTTATGGATCGTACTGAATGTTCGAGCAGTTTCTAGAGACGAATGATTTTTCTTTTCGACCAGAAGTCATTCCCATTTTGGGGGTACTAATTCTGCTAGAGGCAATTCTGTCGGCGGATAATGCGATCGCTCTAGCCGCGATCGTGCGGAGTTTGCCAGATCCTAAGCAAGAAGAATGGGCGCTACGCTATGGGTTGATCGGGGCTTTTGTGTTGCGGGTCGTGTTGATCTTTACGGCGACATGGGTAATTAAATATTGGCAATTTGAACTAGCTGGTGCTGTATATTTACTCTGGCTTTCGGGCAAATTCTTCTTAGAAAAAGCCCAAGAAGGGCATGACGCAAAACATCCAGTGCGGATGGCTGATAAATTATGGCAAGTTGTGGCTTTGGTGTCGCTGACAGACTTGGCTTTTTCGCTAGATAGTGTGACGGCGGCTGTGGCTGTGGCAGAAGAGACTTGGCTCGTACTTATTGGTGGTGTAGCGGGGATCATCACCTTACGTTTCTTAGCAGGATTATTTATCAAGTGGTTAGAAGAATTTACCCACCTTGAGTCCGCAGGTTACCTAATCGTGTTGCTGGTAGGTTTGCGCCTATTTATCAAAGTATTTTCTGATAGTCTAGTGCCGCCTGAATGGTTGATGCTGACTTGTATTGGACTAATTTTTCTCTGGGGATTTTCTAAGCGTGAGCCAATAGATGAGCTTGAATCGATCGCTGAGCAGCCCAAATAATTTATTAAGAGGAGCGCGAAGCGCTCCTCTCTTTTGTCTACAATAATTAATTTGTCGAGAGAAGCGCTTCGCGCTCCTCTCTTTTGTCTACAATAATCAAGACGGAAAAAGGAAAAATAGCCAGATGTTTGAATATCCTGAAGACCTTAAATACACTAACTCCCACGAATACATTCGGCTGGAGAATGACACAGCCTTAGTGGGTATTACTGCTTTTGCGATCGATCAGCTAGGTGATATTGTGTTTCTCGATCTTCCTGAAGTGGGGACAAGGGTAGAAAAAGGTCAAACCTTCGGCACAATCGAATCTGTCAAGGCTGTAGAAGATATCTATTCACCTGTAACAGGCACAGTGATGGAAGCAAATACGGGCTTAGTGGATGAGCCTGAAAATATTGGCAATGATCCCTATGGTACATCTTGGTTACTTAAGGTAAACCTCGAAGATGTAAGCGAACTAGATGGCACGATGTCCGCCAGTGAATATCGCAGTAAGGTAGAAGGTCAATAAAAAAGGCTGCACGAAGTGCAGCCTTTTTTTAAGCTTGAAATTTTAAGCTTGAAAATAAGCAGTTACACCAAAAATCAAAAAGAGAACGCCACCGATTCCTGTAATTACACGCTCAGATATGCGTCCTGCCACCATACGACCACCAATCACAGCAATCACCGTACAAATGCCATGACCTAAGATTGCCCCCAAGGTCACAAAAACTGGATCGTTCGCAGCAGCCAAAGCGATCGTGCTAATTTGGGTGCGATCACCCCATTCTGCCAAGAACGTCATCACAAAAGCCTGTATCCAAATGCCAATCTGTGGATAACGCGCTAACATTTTGCCGAATAGGGGAATCGCAATTTGATGATCTTGCTCTCTAACTGTTTCTTCTGCTTCTTTGACAACTTCCTCGGTTGCGTTGGGTGACATGCGGATGGCATCGATAATTAGCTTCACCCCAAAAATCAAGAATAAGGCGATCGCGCCATAATGCGTGTAAGTCTTTGGCAATAAAGATACGGCTTGACCTAACAGAACCGAGAGTACTGTCATCAATGCTAGTGCTGATAACACTGATGAAAATACGGTGCGGTGGTCATAGCGCATCGATAAGATCACAGCGATAAAAAAAGTTTTATCCCCTAATTCCGAAATAGTAATCAGCAATAAACTTGCTGTAAAAGCTTGTAACAATCTCTTAATTCTCTCGATAGTTAATACCAATTCACAAAAGTGTTGTCACACTTTCGTAAATTAAAAACTGGTTTTCAAGTTAAGAAATGGCGTAGCCATTTCTTAACTTGGCATGACTTCGATTATAAGTCTTTTCGAGAGATTTCTTACGCATTTGCTAATAGATAGAAAGC
Source organism: Pseudanabaena sp. CCNP1317 (assembly GCF_034931345.1). Lineage (NCBI taxonomy): Bacteria > Bacillati > Cyanobacteriota > Cyanophyceae > Pseudanabaenales > Pseudanabaenaceae > Pseudanabaena > Pseudanabaena sp. CCNP1317. Next base: position 80,763 of record NZ_JAYGIF010000004.1, read on the forward strand.
AATGAAACTACCTTGGCATAAGCATTTCACATAATGAACCAATAATGAATTGATCGTGAATCAATAATGAATTGTCATAATTAGAATTAAGAGAGAAATGCAGCACTTTGTGCTGCATTTCTCTCTTAATTCTAATTATCTTTTAATCTTGGTGGTAACTCGATTGTAAAAGTGGAACCTTGATTAACTACACTTTCTACAGAAATTGTGCCACCCATTAGCAAAACAAGCTGCTCTGTAATCGCTAAACCTAGACCCGTTCCTCCATGCTTACGGGTAGAAGATTGATCGACTTGACGGAATTGCTCAAAAATTGTGCGTTGAAACTCGGGCTCAATCCCAATGCCTGTATCGCGAACAGAGATCAGAATATTTGATATTGCGAAAGGAGAAATCGGTAATTCCTCACTAGATGGATTAATTGTCAAAGTAATAACCTCAGATATAGGCTTATCTATCATTGAATCTAGTGTTTCCGAAGCATATTTCAACTCGACACAAACTTCGCCATTATCGGTGAATTTAATTGCATTAGAAACTAAGTTAGTAATAACTTGCTTAATCCGAATCGAGTCATGATAAATGGCACAAGTACCAATATGATTTTCAAACACAAAATTGAGAGATTTGATATTGGCTAGTGGCTGTAGACTCTCGCAGGTGTGATGAATGAGTTCATCAAGATTAAATATTTCTGGATGAGCTTCCATTTTTCCTGCTTCAATTTTCGATAGGTCGAGAATATCGTTAATCAAGTCCAGTAGATTTTTGCCATTACGAAGAATGCGCTCTACCATATCAATTTGGCTGGTAGAAAGAGCCTCACGACGCTGACGTAATAACACTTGTGAAAAGCCAATAATTGCATTCATGGGTGTTCGTAGTTCATGGCTCATATTCGCAAGGAACTGACTCTTGAGTTGGGTAGCCTCTAGTAACTGAGCATTTTGAGCTTCGATTTGATTGATTAATTGGGCATTGCCGATCGCGATCGCTGCTTGAACTCCAAAGGAAGCCAATAGATTTAAATCTTCGCGAGAACTAGCTCTCTCTAAATGAAAATGTCCGATCGCTAATACGCCCAAACGCCCAGAGCGACTAGATTCAATCGGTACACATAAAGCACTTTTAACGGGTAGATCCTCAATTAGATGTGATTCCCCTGCTTTGATTTCAATGGGAATACCTTCTTTAAATACCTGTGCAATTAGATTTTGAGCATTCAAGTCAAAGGATTCTTGCAGAGGCAAATCATCGGGTAACCCCTTTGCTGCTGATAGAGTTAGTCGATTCTCCTTGGGATTGAAAAGGGCAATCACACAAATCTCCGCCCACATAATCGCGTCGCAAGTCGCCTCTACGACTGATTCTAAAAGAACATCAAGATCTTGTAACTGTTGATTAATTAAGTTGGTGAGCCGTTGCAAAATGCTCATTCGCTTTTGCTGCTCAATCATGATCTTGTTGGTTTCCTGCATCACCTTATCGCGATAGCGCTGCTCGGTCACATCGCGCAAAATCATCACACTGCCTATTAGCTCTGACTCCGTGCCAACAAGCGGTGCAGCCTTCGTACTAAGAATGATTTCATTGCCTTCAGGGGGACGCAACACCACTTGATCTTCCACCACTTCGCCTGTGGACATGGCGCGAAATACGACGAGATTCGCTAAATCGACGGGTTCACCATCTTGATGTCTGATGTCAAATTGTTTGACGATTTCTTCCATCGATTTGGCAATTACTGGTGATGCAGGTACACCATCATTCACCGCATTGAAACTCAGAATTTTGCGCCCTGCGGAGTTGATTTTGAGAATGCGTCCCGCAGGATCGCTGAGTAGTACACCATCCGCAAGCTGCTCGAATACCGTAGTTAGTTCTTCACGCTGACGGGCGATCGTATCAATACTCTGGGCATTGCTAATCGCTGTGGCAAGACGACGACCAATTGATTGGAGAATATTCCGACCGCGATCGGACAGAGGTGTAAGACTGCCTAAAAATAGAACGCCCACAAGGCTGCTTCTGAGCATCAGGGGATAGGCGGAAAGACTTTGAGGAAGTAAATCACCAACGGGAGTTCGATAAACCAGCGTTTGCCCCTTCAGTCGATCGCCTTCCCAAATAATTGCTTCTTGCAGTTGTCCTGCCTGACCGATGATTCCTTCGCCCAGAGAAATTTCTGTCATCGCTTGACTAGTTTTATAGCCCCATTCCGCCGCTAATAATAGATATCCCTCAGGACGTGAGGTTGAAGTTTCCCAAAGGTAAATGCTTCCAAGTTGTGCGCCCGTAAGTTTACAAATTTCCTCTAAACTCGCTTTAATCAATTTGTATTGATCGGTAGTATTTACTAGTACGCGATCGAGGGATTGCAGCGCAAATTGGATATCACGGGCTTCTAAGGTAGCCGTTTTAATTTCTAGATGCGCCGCCATCCGATTAAAAACCTTGGCAAATTCTCCAATTTCATCAGCGCGATTTAACTGCGATCGCGCGGACAAGTTGCCTGTTGATAGTTCTTCGGCTGTTTCTGCTAGCTCTGATAATGGTGGTTGAATACTGCGAATAATGGAAATGGCAACAAATAGCCCTGAACCTAAACCCGCAGAGAAAATCACGATCGCTAGCCATGTGGTGAAGGCTTCCAATTCGGGTGTGCCTTGCTGGATATGCAATAGCAGGATTAATGTAGCTGTGGCTAGCAGGGAGGTGCTAGTGGTTAGCCCAAAAATTAAGCGATTGACTAAACTTTCTCGGCGGGGCAGGTTGGCATTGGTCATGGGAATTTAGTTAGGCGATCTAGTTTGATTTTAGTACTTTTACAAAGTCTAGGGTTTTAAAATCACAAAATGACTTAGCCATTTTGTGATTTTAGAACCCTCACTAGGTTTGGTTTTTAATTCATAAAAGTGTTGTCACACTTTCGTGAATTGGTATAAGGATCTTTTAGTTGTTGATCTGGTGATATTTGCTGATTTTGGCGGCTAAACTCCAACTGCGGTAAAATTAGCTTAGTTATTATCTTGTAAATGCAGCATGACCGCGATCGCCCCTATCTCTTATATTCCCTCAGCACAAACACAGGCTATTGATTGGCAAGCGATCGCCCATGATTTGATTGCCATCGTCGGCGATCGCTACGTGGTGCGTACTCGCGAAGAATTACTCGCCTATGAGTGCGATGGACTCACTAGTTATAAGCAACAACCTGCGATCGTCGTGCTGCCCCTGACCACTGAGGAAGTATCGGCAGTCGTGAAAGTATGCGCGAGTTACAAAGTTGCTTTTGTGGCTCGCGGATCGGGGACAGGCTTATCGGGTGGCGCTTTGCCATTGCCTGACTCAGTACTAATCGTCACAGCCCGCATGAAAAAAATTCTCGAAGTTGATTTTGAGAATCAGCGCGTTGTCGTCCAACCTGGAGTAATTAATAACTGGGTGACCCAAGCCGTAAGCGGTGCAGGCTTCTACTACGCCCCCGATCCTTCGAGTCAAATCATCTGCTCTATCGGTGGCAATGTCGCTGAAAACTCAGGGGGTGTGCATTGTCTCAAATATGGAGTCACTACAAACCACGTTCTCGGAGCCAAGATTGTTCTGCCCGATGGCTCGATCAAAGATATTGGCAGCAAAATCCCTGAAAGTCCAGGTTACGATCTCACTGGTATTTTTGTCGGTTCTGAAGGAACCCTTGGCATTGCCACTGAAGTAACTCTCAAGATTCTTAAATCGGCTGAATCGATCCAAGTCCTCTTAGCCGATTTCACTACCATGGAAGCCGCAGGATCAACGGTTTCCGATGTCATCAGTGCTGGTATTATTCCGGGGGGAATGGAAATCATGGATAACATGAGTATTAATGCGGTCGAGGATACAGTAGCTACAAATTGTTATCCGCGTGATGCGGCTTCGATTTTGCTGATTGAAATAGATGGATTAGAAATAGAAGTTGCTGAAAGTGCTAAACGAGTTGAAGCAATTTGTTATAAAAATGGGGCGCGAAATGTGACCACTGCAACCGATCCCGAACAACGTCTCAGGTTATGGAAAGGAAGAAAGGCAGCTTTTGCGGCAATGGGTCGCCTTAGCCCTGATTACTATGTGCAGGATGGAGTGATTCCGCGTACTAAGCTTACCTATGTGTTGCAGGAGATTGAGAAACTGAGTGAGAAGTATGGCTACCATGTTGCCAATGTCTTCCATGCTGGGGATGGCAATCTGCATCCATTGATTCTATATAACAATGCGGAAACTGGCGCTCTAGAAACGGTGGAGGAACTAGGCGGTGAAATCCTTAAGCTCTGTGTGCGTGTTGGTGGTAGCATTTCTGGTGAGCATGGTATTGGTGCGGATAAGAAGTGCTATATGCCTGAGATGTTTAGCGAAACTGATTTAGAAACGATGCGATGGATTCGCGATGTTTTTGATCCCCAAGGAATTGCGAATCCAACCAAGATTTTGCCGACTCCACGTACTTGTGGTGAAGGAGCAAAGCCTAGTCATAGCGATGCTAAGTTTAAGTTAGTAGAGAGATTTTAGAGCGATTTTACATTTTGACAATTAGGCTTTTGGCGATCGCTTTGTTTTTGTTGATTTCGTGGGCTTAGGTTGTTTTGCGGAAGGTTTTTGTAGCTTTGGGACTTGTTTGGGTAAATTGGGCGACGAGTTCTAGGAAAATATTGGAACGCAACGTGTTTCCAAAACCCAAGAAGTGAGGGGCGGCACAAAGCGCCGCCCCTCACTTCTTGGGTTTTATGGTAATTTTCAGGGTATAAAAATAATGAAATGGATAATGAAATATTTTCGAGATATCAAACTCAACAAATTGATTTTATGGTGCTATTTAATTTGGTATTTAGTAATCATCATTTTTTATTTTGACCCGACACCTAAAATATGGATAAATGCCATAGGAATCAGTGTAGTAATTGGCACTGCTCTGATATTAAGCGTCTCTGCTAGCAATAGCAAAGTAGATTATTGGCAAACATTTCGACTGTATTTAATGCCATTCTGTGTGTCTAGCTTTTCGTCATTGATTAAAGATAAAGGATTTATGGTAATTATTTCCCCCAAGCCACAGGAAACAATATTAGCGATCTTAAGCTGTGGTATTTTCTTGTCGATTGTTGGAGGGATTAAATTCGCTCATAGAGCGATTAGCCCAAAAAACAGCTAACTTGTAAGCTAAGCTCGTAAAACATATTGCTTTCCAGTTTTAATCCATGACCAATAATGCACAAATCCCTGTTGTTGTCTCTGGGGCAACAGGCAAAATGGGGCGCGAAATAATCAAAGCGATCGCCCAAGCACCAGACATGTCCCTAGTTGGAGCGATCGGTCGCAAACACATCGGCGAAGATATCGGTGAAGTGATTGGTATTGGTGAATTAGAGATACCTGTGACTGACAATCTCGAAGTCGTGCTTGCCCAAGCCTCTCAAGAGTCGCAATTACCCGTAATGGTTGATGTCACACATCCCAGCATTATTTATGACAATATTCGCTCAGCGATCGCCTATGGTGTGCGTCCCGTTGTCGGCACAACAGGTTTAAGCGAACAACAAATTGCCGACCTTGCCATTTTCGCAGACAAGGCAAGTACAGGCTGTATCATTGCCCCAAATTTTTCCGTCGGGGTGATTTTGATGCAACAGGCGGCGATCGCTGCTGCTAAATATTTCCAGCATGTGGAAATTATCGAATTGCACCACAATCAAAAAGCTGATGCGCCTAGTGGCACTGCTATCAAAACCGCCCAAATGCTCTCAGAGCTAGGTCAATCCTTTAATCCTGCTCTTGTTGATGAAAAAGAACATCTCACTGGCGCAAGGGGCGCGACCTATGGCGAGAACATTCGCATTCACAGTGTGCGTGTACCAGGGCTAGTTGCGCGTCAAGAAGTGATTTTTGGGGCGATGGGTGAAACTCTCAAAATTGAACATAATGCTAGCGATCGCACTTGTTACATGGCAGGTATGTTGCTCTGTGTCCGCAAAGTACTTGCGCTCAAGTCCCTTATTTACGGCTTAGAAAAATTACTATAAAGTTCTCGTGTATATCGCGCAATTGAACAACAAAAAAGCACTTGCAATGCAAGTGCTTTTTTGTTGTTCAAGAATACCCCCAGGGGAATTCGAATCCCCGTCGCATCCGTGAAAGGGATGTGTCCTAGGCCTCTAGACGATGGGGGCGTGTTCTTGACCTTTATTAAGATACATACATGACTGAACCTTTGTCAACACTTAAAGCAAACTTTTTTGCTATATAGCTGTTGCCAAGTGTATGAGGACATAAAACCCAAGAAGAGAATGGCGGCGCTTCGCGCCGCCATTCTCTTCTTGGGTTTTGATTTTGTCCTAACACAATCGACGGTAGCTACATAGCACAAATCCAGAACTTTGTGGATTTGTGCTATAGCTTGGGGCGAATACCATAGTTGCGATAGCGCCAATAATCTTGCAGGATTTGAGCATGGTCGAAACATAACTGGCTAGGTATTTCCCAAGCCGTAAAACAACCAACAGACTTAGCATCATCATCAGCCTTTGGTTCGCCCACTGCCTCAGCCATATACACCGCACTAATCGTATGGAGACGCTCATCTCGACTAGGATCTGAATAAAGCCCTAGCAAGTCGATTAACTCCACCTGTAGCCCTGTTTCTTCCTGAGCCTCTCGCCTCGCGGCATCTTCGAGACGTTCGCCATAATCAACAAATCCACCCACGATCGCCCAGCCGTGAGGTGGATTCAGCCGCTCAATTAGGACAATCGGTTGATGGGGGCGATCGCGCAGGGCAATAATAATATCAACCGTGGGAACAGGATTTCGATAAGTCACTGGATTGGTAAAGTTGTTGTAAGTAAAGAAAAACCCGTTTGTTGATGGTGCGGCGAAGCCGCACCATCAACAAACAGTTCCTTATTTTACGGTGAAGTCTTAATGAGTTAGAAAGTTCAACATTATTGTGAACTATAAGGTGTAAGACAGCGCCTTTCGTGGTCTAGAGGGTAATTACAGCTACAAAATATGGCATGACACTAAGTTATGATCCAATTTCATAATCCGAGAGCTATAGGCATTACTCGGCAGGAGAGTATTTCTTTGATTCCAATCAGCATAGAAATTGTAGAAGGTAATCCGAATCTTGCCTCTCTCTTGGGTTGGCATTTGCAGCAGATTGGCTATTCGGTATTTCAGGCAGTAAGTTGTCAGCAAGCAAAGCTGGTATTTCAAAAACAGCAGCCGAGCTTGGTCATCTTAAGTACCGATCTGCCTGATGGGGATGGTATCGAGTTATGTCGTTGGCTTCATAAGCAAAGAAGTTCCTTAATATTCGTGATTTCATCACGCACCAATGAATCTGACATTGTGGAAGGTTTAAAGGCGGGTGCGGATGACTATTTGACTAAGCCTTTCGGGATGCAGGAATTTCTAGCAAGAGTGGAAGCCTTGACCCGCAGATTACGCACATCTGCGCCCCCCGCTTGCTTAGACTACGGTGTACTGAAGATCGATCTGGTACAACGACAAGTAAGGCTCAAAGGCAATGCGATCGACTTAACGCCTCAAGAATTTAGTTTGTTGTATGTACTCGCGCAATCTGAAGGATTAGCCCTTAGTCGTGCTGAACTTCTGCAACGGGCTTGGCCAGATGAGATTAATAATCCTCGGACTGTGGATACCCATGTTTTATCGTTACGCAAAAAACTAGAGGTTGATCCACAACAGCCCAATCTAATCCAAACAGTCCGCAATATTGGCTATCGATTTAATCCTGAAGCGTTAATGCGATCGCCTTTACGTCCAAATTCTCAAAATTTAAATAACTCCAATAGCGATCGCCCCCCACAATTTACGGCTCCGCCCAGTCGGTCGTTTGCTAAATATTAGGGCAATAAATAAAAGCGGCGCAAAGCGCCGCCTTTATTTATTTGATTATTGCTATTGGTCAGCAATTAATAAAAAGCGAATATGTTCCATATTTTGCTCAGCACGGAGAGCCTGTACCTGCTCTGCTAACTTGGTGCTAGCGATAATTACATCAGGTTGAGATGCGATCGCACTGGCGCGTAAATCATCGTGAGGAGAGATTTTAGATGGTAAGAAACCTTGATTTTGCAACATTTCTATCAATAGCTCGATCGAGCCAAAGTTATCTTCAACCACGAGAATCTTTTTGCCCGTAGAAGCTTTACTAGATAAAAGAATATCTACCTCACGCAACAATATCGCCATATCTAGGGGTTTCGTCACATAACTATCAATACCTAGATGGCGACCCTTGTTTTTGTCATCTAATACAGAAACAATGATAATCGGAATATCTAATGTCGCAGGATCAGATTTGAGGATCGCGGCTACATCGTAGCCACTAATACCCTCCATCACAATATCAAGGGTAATCAGATCAGGGCGACTTTCTCGTACTTTGGCGATCGCATCTTGTCCACTTCCTGCTTCGCGCACAACATATCCTTTGGCTTCCAATTCCTGTCTGAGGAGATTACGGATGCTAGGATCATCATCAATAACAAGAATATTTTTGGGATGATCAATTGCACTTGGGCTGTCAGTTGGAGGTTGACCATCAGACACAACTCTTTTCTTGAGTTGCTCAATGAGAATATCAAAATTAATAGAAGGAAGTTGTTCGGCTCCTGTACTAATCGGCAAAGTGAAAGAGAATGTACTACCTTTGCCAACTTCACTTTCTACCCAAATTTTGCCGCCGTGATGGGCGACGATTTCCTTGGAAATTGGTAGTCCTAGACCTGTTCCTTGAGGCTTATCCGTCAGCGTATCGCCAACTTGCTTAAACTTCTCAAATACTTTCGGCTGATCGGATTCTGAAATGCCTACGCCTTGATCGACAACACTGACCACAATAAATTGATTGTCTTGTCTAACTCGGCAGGTGATACAGCCTTGCTCAGTAAACTTCACAGCATTAGAAATGAGATTAATTACAACTTGGATCAGGCGATCCTTATCTCCATAGACATCTGGCAAATCCACTTCAATTTCCCGTACTGGGGCTAATCCCTTCTGTTCAAAAAGGGCTGAAGTTGCCGAAAAAGCCCGATCAATTACTTCCGTAATTGCCATTGGTTGCATATTCCATTGCATTTTACCAGCTTCGATTTTGGCAACATCTAGAACTTCGTTAATTAGCTTGGTGAGACGCGTTCCCTCAGATACAATAATCTCAATATTTTCACTGACTTGACGCACACTTCGATTCACTTTCTTGTCATCGGTCTGGATTAGAGGAAATATGGACTCTTCCAGCTTTTTCTGAATCAATTTAGCAAATCCCAGTACCGAAGTAAGAGGTGTTCGTAACTCATGGGATACTGTGGAAATGAAGTCTGTCTTCATCCGATCTACTTCTTTCTCGGCAGTAATATCGCGAATGAGAATTACCGTACCTAAATAATTTGTTCCCAAAGGAGTTTGTTCTGAGCTATGTTCTTCGCCAAAAATCGAAGTGGCAACTGCTTTACCAATACGTCGGTCAGGTAAAGAGAACTCATCACTAAAGACTTGTTTGGGATTTTCTCTCGTATTTGTCACTAGATTAGTGATTTCTTCCGCTTTAAATATTTCTTTATAACTTGCAGCCTTAGAAATAGCTTTACTGCTGATCCCGATCATGCCTGCAAGCGCTGGGTTAAATTGGGTAATTTGATCTTCACTATTAACTACCACCAATCCATCTACCATGTTGTCAATGATCGCTTTGATCTCGCTGGTGCGCTGCTCGACTTTCTGCTCTAGGGTCCGACTGTAATCAGCTAATTGTTCTCCAGAAGCCTTAAGTTGAGATGTCATTTGATTAAACGCGATCGCCAAAATCCCAATTTCATCTTCAGTTAATACAGGCGCTTGGGAATTAAGATTACCTCCAGAGACTTGGTTGGCGGCATCGGCGATCGCTAAAATTGGTTGAGAAATTCTTCTCGCAATCAAGTAAACAGCCGTCAATAAGATGCCTGCGGAGCTTAATCCAATCAGCAAAATATCACGAGCTAGGCGATCGGCTGGCTCAAAGGCTTCTGATTGTGAGATTTCTGCAAGTAAGGCCAGATTAAGGTTGTCAATCCAAATAAAACTACCCAGTACAGGAACAGTTTTATAGTTTTTATACAATCCTTCCCCATCTTTTCCTAATGCGGCGGCGGCAATACCTTCACTTGTGATATCTTTGGTAAGTTGCTGATTATCTGCTCCTGCCCCTGAAATCAGAACATTTCTAGCGGTCAGTCTCCCTACTAAATAGGTTTCACCACTCGCACCTAGTCCAGTACGTTCGCGAATGATATCATCCACCCCTTGCAAATCTAGATCAACGGCGACGACACCAATGCGATCTCCTAATTTATTAATTAAGGGCGCAGCAAAAGTCATCGCCGCCTTGCCTGAAATTGGCGATATATAGAAGTTAGGAACAATAACGCGGGATTGGTCGCGAGTAAAGTAAGTAGTGGTATTGCCGAGAGGCTGATATTTTCCTTCTTTTTGTTTGTCGGTGGAAACAATTGTAATCCCATTATTTGTTAGGATCGAAATCTGACGAATATTTGGTTTGACTGAGGATACATCCGCCATAAACTTTTGGAGAGATTCCACAGCCGCTTTAAACTCTGGAGATTCGCGATCTTTCGTAAAAGTGATTTCAGAATTAACGATCAGGTCTGGTAACTGCGTCATCAAAATTACATCACGCCGTTGATTATCAACCCATTGATTTACTTGAGCTTCCTTTAACGATGTGGCTACTGCGAGTCTATCAATTACTGATTTCCTCAGAGCATCACGACTGCGCGTATTTGCACTTACAGCAACGACTAAAACTGTGACAATCGACAGAACTGAAAAATATGCCACAAGTTGCAGCAGCAAGCGTTTCTTAAATTGGTTGATCATCTTCTATACTCACTTTACTAACGATTCAGAAGGGGATGATAAGCGGAGCGAAGCACCACTTAATCATTCAGATCATTTCCACTGGGTGAAAATATTCTTAATTTGGGCGATCGCTTCATTGGCGGCTTGCTCAGGCGTATTCGCACCTGTCGCTACAGATTTGATGGTTTTCCCCCATATTTGCTTTGCGCCTACTTCTGAATAAGCAGGATTCTGCGATGTATAGAAAGATTTTGTATTCTGAAATTGCTTAGTTGCTGCCAAAATATGGGGGTCTTTGGAATCTTTATAATAGGGATCTTCCAATAATTTGGGCATGGTCGGAAAATACCTTCCTCCTGCACCCTTCAAATAGGTGAGTAAATTATCAGGTTGGATAATGTGGGACAACAAATTTTTGGCAAGATCTTGCCTTGCTTTTTCCTTAGCAATATCATCCTTGTTGTCTCCAACGTTAGCACCAGCAAATATAACTGCTTGCTTCACGGCAACTAAATAGTTGAGAGGTTTGCCATCGGGTGCAAGTGACCATTCTGTTGTTACTAATTTTTTGTTGTAGACCTCCTGATCGAACTGCTGAGAAGCAGGAATAGACAAACCTGGGTTGGTAGTCATGAATGAATTGCGACTTAGAAATACTTGATTATTGTCAGCATCTGTCCATTGCACAGCCGTGGGCGGAACATGTTTACTCTTGTAAAATCCCGCATATTTTGTTAATGCGTCGATAATGCCTTGGCGATTTTTGGGATTATCAACTTGCAATTGTCCATTGTCATCCAGTAACTCAACCCCATAAGCAGTGAGAAACTGCTCAAACATGAAGATCACATCCGTACCTTCCGCAGACATGGGTAGCCCAATCCCATAGAGATCTTTTTTACCTTTGTTGTTAGCGCGGTCTTGGGCTGTTTGCCAGAACTTCCAAAATCCATCCCAATCCTTAGGAATACTAGTGTCATTCATTCCGACATCAGCAAGGAGGTCGCGCCAATAATGTAAGCCAGCCGCTAATTGGGCGATCGGTACTGCATAGTAAGCAGGCTTAGGGTTGGCACTATTCTTATAGGCAACAGCTTTAAGGGCGATCGGGCTAAATAAGTCTTTAACAGGTTCGACAACATCGGAAACATCTACTAATTTATTTTGCCATGCCAATTTTGGATAGAGGGCAAACTCGGCGGTATTACTAAATAAGATATCGGGCGGATTTCCGTTTTCAAGGGCATTTTCAGCATCACGGTTGATCGAGCCATCATTATAAAAAGTGATCTCTACCTTTGTATTATTCTTTTTTTCCCACTCCGCCACAATTTGTGAAAGAGCCTCTGTCTCAGCAGGATAGAAACTTTGAATCCACCAAACCCGAAATTTAGAACTTTTTTCGGGAGTTCGATAGTTTAAAACTGTGGAATCACTACAGGCTGCCAAACCCAAACCTGCTAGAGACAGAGATAATCGATTAAACTGACGACGAAGCATAGGTTTTTAAGATAAAAATCAAGCAAAACTGGAAATCTCAGAATTCAACATAAACATCGTAAAGCAATGTTTATGTTGAATTTTATATGACTAGTTCAACAAGGTCTGGGAGAACTATTGTCCCTATAGGAAAGGGAGCAGTTTTAGGATATTGCATCACCCTGCCTATAAATTTTACACCCGCAGCGATCGCACCTTCATAATCAGCGATCGCATCGCCAACCATCAATACGCGATCAGGCGCGAAATCATATTTCGACAAAATCCTTTGAATAATATCTCCTTTTTGGTCTGGAGAACCATGCACAGACACAAAATAATGGCTCATATTCCGACGTGACACAATCCTTTTTAACTCTTGATCGGGAGTTCCTGACGCTACAAATAGCGGGATAGATTGATAAGTATTTTCTAAAAAATCATAGGCTCCTGACACATAAACTGCATCTACTACTGCATCTTCGACATATTGCGAAAATAGATTTCCCAGTCTCAGTTCCTCTTCTTGGGTTAAAGTTTTACCCAGCAAAACTTCGTGATAATACCGAAACTTGTCAAACCTTGACACGCCTCCATGAAGTAGATGATAGGCTTTCACCTGCTCGACAATGCGATCGCCATATTCTGCGTATAAAGCACCAAAAGCTTGAGTTTTGACATCTACTGACTCCACAAGGACTCCATCAAAATCAAATACGATCGCTTCATATTTTTTAGGGATGCTTTTAGTCATGATTTCGGTCATGGTATTTTGAATCACTTGGCTAAACCTAGATTTACGAGGCTGTCAAACAGATTTTGAGAAGCTTCTTGTTCCATCTGAGTTCTCGCTTCTTTGGCGTAGGAACCCATATGAGGAGTCAAGACAACTTGAGGAAGAGAGAGTAGCTTGCCAGAATATGGTTCTTCTTCAAAAACATCAAGGGCGGCTCCCGCTAAATGACCTGACACCAAAGCCTCGTATAAAGCTTCCTCATCAACTAACCCTCCCCTAGATGCATTCACAAAAATACTGCCAGAAGGCATTTTTTGAATAAAATCGCGATTCACTAAATGATGGTTTTCGGCACTGTAGGGAATATGCAAGGTGACAACGGTTGCTCTCTCAAGAAGTTCATCTAACGATGGCAAACACATAGTATCCGCAAATAGAGAATTGCAAAAAATATCATAAGCGATTGTCTGCGCCCCAAAAGCTCCTAAAAGCTGCCCCACTCGCTTCCCAACCCTTCCGTACCCCACAATCCCTACAACTTGAGCCGCTAATAGTTTACCCATAAGAGGTTTCCAAATCCCTTGTCTCAAGCTCTGATCAGCCTCTGAAGTGCGTCTCAAAGTTGAAAGAATCAAACTCACTGTTAACTCAGCCACTGCAATCACAGGAGCGGTAGGGGTAATGTGAACTGGAATCCCCAATTCTTCAGCCGCCACGAGATCTACACTATCGGTTCCAATTCCACACCGTGAAATTACCTTTAGAGATTTTGTTGATTTTAGAACATTACGAGTCAGCGGTTCAACACCTGCGATCATGCCAACAATAGCGTCATCACTCAGTAGCTCTAAAACCTCTGTTTCCTTGAGCTTTCTACCATAGGGATTTAAAACAATTTCAAAGCCTTGGGCTTGTAAACTTTGCAATACCTGATTGCTTTTTACATCAAAAGACGAAGTACTGATTAGTAGTTTAGGCATGTTTTTATTGCTTTCTAGATTGGTCTTATCAATTCTGTCAAGAATTTTCCAGTAAGTCTACATAACTATGGCTGATATATTCAACTATTTTTCACGCAAAGATTAGATTAAACTAATGATTTTTGTTTATGGATTACATAAAAATATACCTAAAATTAAATTTTATATAGCTGAAGCCAAAGGTGGATTTTATGAAAATAGCCATAACCAAATGGGTATGGTGAACAATAAAAGAACTACTCCAAAAGCTAAGGTGGTAACCGTTAGATCGCGATCAAGATTATAGGCTTGGGCAATTACAAGGGTCGAGAAAGCTGGGGGCATGGCCATTTGTAAAACCATTGCCATCCGAGGTTCTCCCGTTACCCCAAAAAACATTAGCCCTGTACCAACCACTAATGGGGTAAATAGCATCTTAATGGATAGGCAAGTTAAGGCTCTTTTGACGTTGCGGAGAGTCTTTAATTGACTTAGCTGCATCCCAATCATCACAAGGGACAAAGTTACTGTTGTCCAAGCGATCGTACTCATCCCCGATGTAACTACTGTAGGTAAAGGGATAAATCGCATTCCCACCCCAATTGGTAAGCTCCATAAAGCGGGTGTCTTTGCCATTGACACAAATGGATTTGGTGTCTTTTGACCGCCAGACATGCTGCCATAGCGACTAGCCAGAGCGATCCCCACCGAATAAGCCGCGATCGTGGAGCCAATCAGATCATAAAACAGTGACCAAGCAAAATATTGTGGTCCCACCAGAGCCAGACTGACGGGATATCCCATAAAAGCAGTATTTCCCAAAGTCATCGCAAGTAAGAAACTCCCCTGTGTTGCCCCTGACCACGAAGTTTCATGCTCTATGGTTGCATCCATACTAGGACTTGTTTCCACATTCTTTTCTCTAGAAGTAATCCCCCTTGATAACTTACTAAATCTTTCGTCACTTACACCAAGATCGATCCAAATCCAAGCTAGTCCTGCACCGACTAAAATTGCTACCCAAGCTGTAGTTGGAGCAATCACGATCCATCCCGATAGATCCGCTTGACGCAGAAAAGAAATAATACTGATCGGAACACCCACAAACAGTAAAGCCTTACCGAGATAAGTAGTAAAGATTTTGGGGAGGAGCTTTCCTAAGACATAGCCTAAGAGAGTCCATCCAATTAATCTCACGTAGAGCATGACGAGAGGGTTTTCTAACGTGAACATAAAATTTCAACCATAAGAAATAAATTAAAGGGCTATTTTAGATTTTAGAGAATTGGTGGGGCGGCAAAGCCGCCCCACCAATTTTGGTTTTATAACTGTCCCCCGTTTACATCAACGATCGCACCTGTCATGTAACTAGATAGCTGCGAAGCTAGAAATAGAATGACATTGACCTGTTCTTCCATTGAGGCAATTCTACCTAGGGGAATGGAGTCGATCAATTTTTGTTCTGCTTCAGGTGGTAAAGTTGCGGCTAGCATTGGTGTGTAGGTTTGACTGGGACAAACCACATTGACATTAATTTGAAAAGGGGCTAGCTCGTAAGCAAGCTGTCTTGTAAAGCCAATTACTCCTGCTTTTGAGGTAACGTAATGAATTCCTGACAATTTACTGCGAAAATGCCCCGCGATCGAGGAAACATTGATGATTTTGCCGCTTTGTTGTTGCTTCATGATTGGCACTACATGTTTGCAACAGAGAAACTGACTCGTGAGATTTGTTGCCATAACGTTGTTCCAATCTTCGAGGGAAATATCCTCAATCTTGGCAACTTGGTTAA
Source organism: Pseudanabaena sp. CCNP1317 (assembly GCF_034931345.1). Lineage (NCBI taxonomy): Bacteria > Bacillati > Cyanobacteriota > Cyanophyceae > Pseudanabaenales > Pseudanabaenaceae > Pseudanabaena > Pseudanabaena sp. CCNP1317. The sequence continues at coordinate 96,649 of NZ_JAYGIF010000004.1, forward strand.
TTGCAGCATTATTAATCAAGATATCAATCTGTCCATAGGTCTGAAAGACTGTGGCGATCGCTTGTTTAACTTGATCTTCATCAGAAACATCACAGGGAATCGACAATGCTGATTTACCCGTTGCATTTAGTTCTGAAGCGATCGCCTCTGCACCACTACGCGAGATAAACACAGTATGCGCTCCGTAAAGCGCGATCGCTTCAGCCACTGCCAGACCGATGCCACTACTTGCCCCAGTAATAATAGCCACTTTCCCCTTAAAATCGTGGGGAAATTCATGGGGTTTAGTCATAAGCTGAATTAACTAATTTTTTAAATGTTTTTTGAGTAATGAATTGCTGCGCTTAGCGCAGCAATTCATTACTCAAAAACATGATCTTCCACAAAAATATGATTTACATCAGGTTTGCCGATCGCCAAACGGATTGAAGGTTTATCACCAACAACGCGAATATTATGGATTACCTTGCGCGGCACAAAAATGATGTCATCCTTGGTAGCATGGTAAGCTCCATGTCCATCCACATCCCACTCTAACTCGCCTTCCATGATTACCCACCACTCATCTTCGTTGGCATGATAGTGAGTACGATTACTTTCACCAGGTTTTTGACAAATCATAACCGCACTCATCATGTCGGTATAAATGAGACGTACCGACCAAGATGGTTCACCCATCTCTTTTTTGATGTCTTCTAAACGATTAAAAATACGGTTGATGCTGTCATGGGTATTCGCTTTGGCAACACCATCATCTTTCATTACCGTAGCAAGGTCGCGGTCTTGTTTGGCGATCGTGGTCATAGCTGAATTACTCCATTTAACTTTCATGAAAATTATCATAATAAATATAAAGGCACGCTTAGCGTGCCTTTATATTTATTAGAACGAGAACGTTGTGCGAATTACACCAACAGTTGCAGTTGGGTTAGTACTCACACCTTCAGGATTAAACACCCAGAAAACTCCAGGGGTGATGCTGATATTCCTGCTGAGACGATAACGATAGAACAGTTCTAAATGATAGGGAGTCGAATTAACTGCTCCCAAATTTGCCAAGCCACCAACTGATGAGCGGTTAATCGGCTGTCCAAATAGAACACTTCCCATACTACCTTCGCTAAATAAATCATTGAAGGTTAAACCTGCGATCCAACTGGTGAAGGTGGTTGAAGCGGAAGTGTTAACGGCATCAGCAAAAATCACGGTTCCCCAAGTATGGAAAGAGATTTTTGGGGTGATTTTCCAAGCTAAGTTGCCTGCGATCGAGTTAGCTCTAGTTGAACCAGCTACAGCATTAATCCCATCAGTAGTAATAGATTCTGAGTTAGTTAGCCCAGTTCCCAAAGAACTTCTGCCATTACCTGCAAACTGATGGTAAGTATTTGCGTAGGTGACGGAAGCATCTAGATTTTCAGCAGGTTTGAACAAAAGCTGAACTAGAGCAATGGTTGATCCACCAAACAAACCACCCTGTCCACCAGGTGCAGGCGAAGCTGTGTTGGATGCACCGTAACCTGCTTGAATCTTAAATTGGTCGGAAACTTTCCAATCAAAGGCAAATAGAGAAGATGTGCCAGCAATACGCATCAGGGGATCAAAGCGACCGAACCGAGAAATTGAACCTTGACCATTACTAGCTACAGGTGAAAGTACGGTGAAGAACTCATCTGGGAAGCTGATGGGAGCAACATAAAGAGTTAACTTGTCAGAGACAGGAAACTTGTAATCAAGAAGGTTTAATACAAATGAGTTGTCTGTAGTGGAAGACCCAGGACCAATTCTGGCAGTGTTAGTTCCTAGCAAGTTGGCGAGACTATTTCCGCCGCCAGTGCCTGCGAGGTTGTTACCTGCTTCCAAGCGAGTTCGGAGTGAGTCTTTACCTGTAAAGCTGGTATTGAGGACAAGGCGAGTACGATTGCCTAAAGTGACATTGGATCTGGCATCCGCAGGTCCACCGCTACCTGCGGTTAGTGAGAAGATTGCTTCGCCAGTGAGTTTTGTCGTGGTGGAAAACTGTTGTGCTTCTAGCTTGGCAGTTTTGGCATCAAGGGCATCAACACGACCACGTAAAGTAGCAAGCTCTGCGGCAAACTCTTCCTGTAGCTTTTGTAGGGTAGCTAAGTCTTCTTTGCTAACTTTGTCAGCTAAGCCAGCCGAGATGATTTCATTGATTTTGTCAAGACAAGCATTCAGCCCTGCGGCAAATTCGTAACGGCTAGTAGCTTGTTTGCCACGATAAGTACTATCTGGGTAGCCTGCAATACATCCGTAGCGCTCAACCAGAGATTGCAATGCGGTGAAAGCCCAGTCGGTTGGTCTTACATCACTAAGCTGAGATACAGATGTAACATTTTGCGCTTGAGTGGTTAAAGGGTCTAGTGGTATAGCTTTATAACTGTCAGTCTTGATAGGCGATGTCGGTGTTTCTGCATGTGCAAGATGCGGTGACATAGACAAAGCTGTTAAAAAAGACAAGCACGCTACAGTACGAGCAGAAGAACTTTTTACCTTAAACATCCTAAAGATTATCCTCTTGGTACACCTATATATAAGGTTAAACTTCTTAGCCTTGGATGTCAAAGGCATATTTGGCTGATATTTTAAAGCAGATAAATAATGATGGCGAGCAATGCACCCTCACAAATCTATCTGCTTAAGCTGGCTAATGTGGTCTTGAGTGTCAATTGATTAAGAGTATTTAGCTCTTGTTGAGGGTGACTGAGTAGACGCGATCGCATCTCATCACACAAACCCTGAACATTAGTAAAATCTGCACCTGCGATACTTTCAAATCTCTCAAAATCAGCATCAGTGAGATCGGCGGCACGGAGATCAACTCCCGCCAAATTTGCCCCATTTAATCGAGCTTTGCGTAAATAAGCGCCAGTCAAAACGGCTTTGCGTAAATCCGCTTGCACTAATCGCGCTCCCGCCAAATTTGCACCCGTCAGATCGGCTCCACCCAGATAAGCACCGATCAAATTTGCATTTTGTAAATCTGCATCTTTGAGATTAGCTGTATTTAGTGGCGCACCATTCAGACTTGCATTTGGTCCGATCGCCCCTGAAGTCTTGTAGGCGAAATTTTCAGGAAAAATAGTTTGACTGTTATACCTTGCCCCTTGCAATTTAGCATCGGTCAAATTTGCCCCGCTTAAATCAGCACCACTGAAATCAACTCGATACAGATAAGCACCTTGAAGATTAGCTCTTTTTAGTATGGCTTGACGGAGATTTGAACTACGGAGATCAGCCTTACAGAGATTAGCTTCACTTAAATTTGTCAAACTTAAATTCGCCCTAATTAGGATTGCCTCTTGGAGGTCGGCTTTTTGCAAATCACATTCACTTAAGTTAATCTGATATAAGTCTTCTCTGGTTAATGTAATCCCAGCTTTGATCGCAGCTACAACTTGTTGGGCGCTTTTTGACATAACTATATGATTTGATTGAAACTATTGCGATGTAATTGCGTTGCGGGCACTTTTTACCCACAAAAAAAATTACAAAAAATTACTTTGCAACACTACCAAATTTTTGGTGTCACTTTGTTGAGTTAGGTGGCGCGAATTGCTGCCTAACCTAATAAAGCGATCATAGGCTTCTTTCCAGTTTTAAGCAAAAATCTGGGTTTAGCGATCGCACTTTACGGTAACTTTCCTTAAGTAAGTAATCCTAAATAATTTTCACAAAGTGTTGTTAAGTGTTATGCAATTTAATAAAGAAACAGATTTTTGATGGTGCGGTTTCGCAGAACCATCAAAAATCTGTTTCTTTACTTTACGGAGAAGCCCTAAGCAACATTTTGTGAAAATTATTTGTTTTGAGATAAGGAGTTTTCACAGTGCTTGTTCCGCCGATGACAATGATGGACTTTTTCAAAAAAAGTGAAGGAGTTTGGTTTATTCATCGCACCGTACATCATTTTGATAGTGTCGCCGATGAATCTGGGGAATCGAAAATCCATGTCAATTTTGTTGCTAAGAACGATACCAGAGTCCAAACAATCTGCACATCGCAAGGTGTTGATTTGGCGATCGCCTCCTGTGGTGCAAGTTTTATGTGGCAACCCCATGAAGAGGGCGGGGCGGAGCCAAATCCTGACCATGCCGCAGTTTTAGTGGATGTACCAGACGATCAAACAGGGCGATCGGGCAAATTATTACGAAATCAAGGATATGTCGAAAAAATACCTGTGGTTAGCCGCTATTGGTTTGGTAACGATGGTATTTTGACTATTGATACAGAATATGACAATAATCAGGGGCAAGAACGCTGTTGGTTTATCACCGATGATTTTCGCGTGCGGGCGAGTACTGTACTTATGAATAATGGCGTTTATTTGATGACTTACTGCTCTGAGCGCCGATGTGTGGGTGATGCAGATTTAGAGATGATGGTGCAGCGTAATAAAATGTTGTAAAGACAGAGAGAAGCGCTATCTTGACAAAATTAGTGGGATTTTATGCTCGAAAATCATCTTCAACAATGGCTACAATTAGCACGACAAGAAGCCATTAGGGGAAAGCTGCCAAGTTATATTCCTTTGCTGGCTAAGGCTGATCCAGCTTTGATCGCGATCGCGATTCAGCAGGTACAAGGCGATCTCATCATGGCTGGTGACAGCGCCACAACTTTTTCGTTGATGAGCATAATCAAGCCATTTTTGTTACTTTATTTGCTGGAAAATCTTGGTAGAGATGCAGTTTTTCAGATAGTTGACTATCAACCGAGTAACGATCCGTTTAATGCAATTCCTGATGACAAGCCCAAAAATCCGATGATTAATAGTGGTGCGATCGCACTTTCTTCACTATTAAGCTCCTGTGATACTTTACAAAATTGGCTCAATCAACGCTCTGGAGCAAATCTGGTGATCGATTTAGCCATGTTAGATTCTGTGCGATCAGTGCCTAATCGACGGAACTTAGCGATCGCCGATCAACTTCAATATTTGGGAATAATTGCGAATCCTAGTCAAGCCCTTACAGTTTATGAAGAAATTTGTTGTTTGCGCGGTAATGTTCAAGATCTGGCGCAAATAGGCACTTTATTAGTTAGTGCTGAGCGATCGCCACATATCCCCATAGTTTTAGAAATCATGTCTCAATGTGGCATGTATGAGTCATCAGCAGACTTTGCCAAAGATCTGGGATTACCTTCAAAGTCCAGTATTAGTGGGGCTTTGTTATCAATTATTGTTGATAAAGCGGCGATCGCCTGCTATAGCCCTGCTCTTGATGACTTTGGAAATTCCGTTGCGGGAGTATTTCTAGTTCGACAGGTTAAAAGTTATAGTCAATCTTAAATTTAGTAGTGCGTGGCTTCGCTGCACAATACTGAATTATAAATAGCCCTAAATATTCGCTAAAAAATTGAATTTTTCGATAGTTATTTGCGATCGTGTATATACAGCTACCTTTATCCGATAAAATTAAAAACGCTAAAAAGTTTTTGGTAGTAAGCAGAGAATAAGTAAATGAGTACCTTTGAGCAAGTTCAAGAAATCGTTGCATCCCAATTAGGCGTTGATAAAGCCGAAGTTAAGCCTGAAGCTAGCTTTGCGAACGACCTTGGCGCTGACTCTCTCGATACTGTCGAATTGGTTATGGCCTTAGAAGAAAAATTCGGCGTTGAAATCCCCGACGAAGACGCAGAAAAAATTGCCACCGTGCAGAACGCCGTTGATTACATTGACAGCAAGCAAGCTGCCTAGTGAAATATGAGGGTTGCTTGGCAACTCTCATATTTCGTAAACTCTATCCAAATCATTACGAAATGCAAAACCCTCAGCCCCTCTCTCGCGTCGTTGTCACTGGACTAGGTGCAATCACACCGATCGGTAACACGGTCGAAGAATACTGGCAAGGTCTAGTTGATGGCAAAAACGGGATTACCGAAATTACGCGCTTTGATACTACCGATCATGAATGTCGAGTTGGTGGTGAAGTAAAAGATTTTGATCCTCTTGCTTATGTCCCAGCCAAAGAAGCGCGACGTATGGATCGCTTTGCTCAATTTGGTGTGAGTGCCAGTATCCAAGCTTTGCGCGATGCAAATCTAGAAATAACGCCTCTTAATGCTCCTCAGATTGGGGTTTTGCTAGGTACTGGCATTGGCGGATTACAAGTACTCGAAGATCAGCATGAAATTATCCGCACCAAAGGACCTAGTCGTTGCAGTCCATTTATGATTCCGATGATGATCGGTAATATGGCCGCAGGTTTGACGGCAATTCATACGGGCGCACAGGGACCAAATTCCTGCACGGTGACTGCTTGTGCGGCGGGTTCCAATGCGATCGGCGATGCATTTCGTTTAGTACAGAGTGGATTTGCCCAAGCAATGATCTGTGGTGGTACTGAAGCGGCGATTACACCACTCGGCTTTGCAGGTTTTGCCTCAGCAAGAGCCATGTCTCGTCGCAATGACGATCCTGCCCATGCTTCCCGTCCCTTTGATAAAGATCGCGATGGCTTTGTGATGGGCGAAGGCGCAGGAATTTTGATTATTGAAAATCTCGAACATGCTCTAGCGCGTGGAGCAAAAATCTATGCCGAAATCGTGGGCTATGGTTGTACCTGCGATGCCTACCACATGACCTCACCTTCTCCCAATGGTGAAGGTGCAGTCAGAGCTATGTCCCTAGCTCTTAAGGATGGTGATATTGAACCTGAGATGGTGGACTATATCAATGCCCACGGTACAAGTACCTCGGCAAATGATAGTACTGAAACGAAAGCCATCAAGAAAGTTTTGGGCGATCATGCCTATAAGGTTGCCGTTAGTTCCACTAAGTCGATGACGGGGCATTTGCTGGGCGGCTCTGGTGGCATTGAGGCTGTAGCAACAGTTTTGGCAGTGAAAAATGATATTGCACCGCCAACGATGAACCTAGAAAATCCTGATCCTGATTGCGATTTAGACTATGTGCCTAACAAGTCTCGTCCGATGACGATTAATGTGGCGACTTCTAACTCCTTTGGATTTGGTGGTCATAATGTCACTCTAGTGTTCAAAAAATATCAATAGGCTCAATATAGCGAGCGTCAGTCTTGTTAAAAAGTGAGGGGCGGCGCTTCGCGCCGCCCCTCACTTTTTAACTAAAAAAGCTGCCGTGCTTTGCACGGCAGCTTTTTTGTTTTTTATTATGCATCAATAAATAGATCGGAACCTTCTTGAGTGACGGTAAAACTTTTCACATCAGTAGAAGTTTTGCCCATCGCGATCATTTTCTTGGCAACATTAGGTAAAGGAATCCCGACAAAAGATTCTACCCATTCAGTATTCTTGCCAGTACAAACTTCAAACTTGGAACCGTGGAAAGGACAAGTAATTACACCATTTTCAAACTTGCCTTTGGCTAGGGGTAGTCCAAAGTGAGGGCATTTATTTGCGATCGCGCAATATTTATCACCAACTTTTGCAACGATGACAGATTGTCCATTGGCGCTAGTTTTCAGAACTTTATCAGAACTGACATCAGTAGCGGAGGCAATTTTGACTTTAGCCATTTGTTTTATTAATTAATGAATTTAGTAATGTAAGACACCAAAAAACTATATCACAAGGCACATTTACCCTAACAGAGAATGGCAACGCAAAGCGCTGCCATTCTCTGTTAGGGCTTAACGCAGTGGCACAAAGTCATAGCCAACGCCTGAGCGATCGCCTTTACTCACTTTTACTAAAATCGAAGGATTTGCCCGATCGCCTGATGGCTGAAAGGAAATTTTTCCTGCGGCTCCTTCGAGTTCAAAGGTATTACTAGATAGAGTTTGTTGTAGTCCTGCACGGGTAGCATTTTGGCGAAGTCCGCCTGCGATCGCCAATGTCGCATCGTAACTAGTCGCACTGCGCCAATTTACATCGCCGCCCCACAGTTTTACCGCATTATCCGCAAAGGGATTATTAGCTAAAAACTCAGGATGCCAAGGTACAGTTAGCACCATGTCGGCGATCGCCCCTTGTCCGAGTTGCAAAGTTTTAAAAGTATACAAAGTTCCGTCACCTAGCAATAACAGGCGATTTCTGGCAATAACGGCAATTTCGATCCCCTTTTCGATCTTTTCGACACCCGGAGATAGTAACAATGCATCGACGCGATCGCTCAACATCTCCTCAATGACCTTATCGGCATTAAAGTTGGGATTCGATAAATCACAATTTACACGGCTGATTTTTGAGCCATCCGAAAATACAGCGGCAGTAAATTCTTCTTGCAGGGACTGACTAGCCTTTGCAGAAGCATTAAAGCAAATACCAATATTTTTCTTGTTTTGCTGTTTAACAACATATTGAGATAGCGCATTGGCTTGAAACCTCACACTTGGCACTGACCGAAAAATATGGCTTCCTGCCCCTGAAAGCTCTTTAGCTGTGCTAGTCGATGACATCATAACTAGTCCTCCAGCTTGATAGGTTGGGACAGTGGCGATGGAAACCTCACTGGAGTTATGTCCGATCACGGCAAGAATACTTTGATCTTGGACTAACGCTTGGGCAACTTTTGTGCCAATGTCGATTTTATTGTCGTCATTAACGATCACAATTTTTAAGGGTATGCCATTAATACCGCCCTGACTGTTTATCTCAATTTGCGCTTGGGCAACACCACGCAAAATCTCTTTAGCCACATTGAGATTGCCACCAATCGGCACACTTACCGCGATTGTCAAGGATTTTTGATCGCCAATTTTGGCGTTATTTAGATAAATAACTGCTTCAGGATCGCTACGCTGTTTACTGAGCGAGGCTTCCCATTTGGTAATTGCGGTGGCGTAATCTTTTTTGGCGATCGCGGCGATCGCCTGTTCCTTGTCTGAATTAATTTCAGATGTTATCAGTATTTTTTCGCCTTCACTTTTGCGTGATGCTAAGTCGAAGTTCGTATTGCTAGCTGTGGTATTGCTATCAATAGCGATCGGGGTTTGGTTTTTCGTAAAGAATAAAATACCAGCAGCAGCCAGTCCACCACAGATAGCCAAGGTTAGCCCTAACACCAATACTTCTTTCTTGTTGTTTGCCATATTTCTCACAGGAAGTTAAAAAGGATATTTTCCCTGATTTCTGTGCAAATATGTAAGCTCAAAAATAGGGGAGGCGTTTAGCACCTCCCCTATTTTTGAGCTTATATAGCAATGTAAGTTTTGCTTAGGACATAAAACCAAAAAGATGAGTGGCGGCGCGAAGCGCCGCCACTCATCTTTTTGGTTTTGTCAGAAAATGCTAGAAAAAAAGACCAGACTTTTTCTGTTCCAAGAACTTGCTTGTTAATGTCTTGATTGATGTCATCAAATATCAGCATTTTTATCGTTAAAAACAAGTTTGAGGCTGATAGAGAAAATGCCAGAATTCCTGAGAACCTTGCTAATAAATGTTTTTGAGGCTTTCATCTATACAATTACCTTACATAACCAGTTTAAATAAACTGTGCTAACTTAGCTGTGTCAATCAGAACAACATACAAAATATTTTGTTTTCTACGTTGTTATCTGTATTGATTTTTGGATTAATCTCTAATATTTTCTAGCGAGTCTAACGGATGGGTGTTGGGCAATTGTAAATTGATTAAGAAATTCTAATCATTGAATTGGGAAATTAGTTGGCAAAGGTATTTGTAAATGTGTTGAGTACAAACTATTTGTTTGTTTGCCTGATCAAGCCTATTTATGTCTAATTAGATGGAGATTTAATTAGAAAGTTCCCAATTTAATATCAAGATTTAGAATCAGAATATTATAAAAAACATTTTGACTCGCTAATTTTTGCAGAGATTATCTAAATACAAATAATTAGTGAAATGTGAGGAAAACCATGACTATTGAAGACGCACTCAATATCGTAGATTCTGTTTTGGGAAATAAGAGCCTCAGTACAATTCAAGAGGCAATTTTTCGTCAAACTTGGGAGGGTAAGACCTATTCAGAAATTGCTGAAAAAGCTGGTTATGATGCGGCTTATATTCGTGATGTTGGTTATAAACTATGGCAATTACTGTCAGAAGCTTTTGGCGATCGCGTAACTAAAAATAATTTACAAGTGGTTTTGCGTCGTTATAGCAATCGTGCATTAACTACTAATCCGAATATTAGTAACACTTACCAATCTGCAATCAATTCGCAAATGGTTAGCGCAACTACATCACCTGTGAATTTGCCGATGGCTACAGAGTCATTTAGTCAAGAGATTAGTAATGGTGCTTCTAAGCTTTTGCAACTTCTAGCAAGGGTTTTGACCGAGCCGATTGGCGATCGCCCGATTAATCATCATTGGCAGCAAATCCATGACTCAAATACCGATTCTTCTTTGAAATTAACGATTACCGTAAATCTCAGTATGGCTGATTAAATTAAAAGCCCGCGCTATGCGCGGGCTTTTAATTTAATCGATGGCTTTGCTGGCAATATCCTTGCGGTAATACATCCCGTCGTAAGCAACAAACTCAATGGCGCTATAAACATTGGTGATAGCATTACGAATGTCATCACCCAAAGCCGTTACCCCAAGCACGCGACCGCCATTGGTCACGATGGCATTGTTCTTGAGTTTCGTTCCTGATTGAAACACAAATGCACCTAAGTCTTCAGCTTTACCGATACCCGTAATAAACTGCCCCGTCTCTACTTTATCTGGATAACCACCTGCGGCCATCACCACACATACGGATGACTGCTTTTTCCATCGAATAGGCGGGAAGTTAGCGAGGTTACCTTCGACGCAAGCCATGAGCAAATCATCCAGATTTGTATCCAGTAATGGTAAGACTGCTTGGGTCTCAGGATCGCCCAAACGACAGTTAAACTCCACAACTTTTGGCTCGCCTTCGGGAGTAATCATTAACCCCGCATAGAGACAACCTCGATAATCAATGCCTCTAGCATTTAAAGCGGCGATCGCAGGTTCTAAAACTTGAGTCTGCACTTTTGCCATCAACTCAGGCGTAGCGATCGGCGCGGGTGCATAGGCTCCCATCCCGCCTGTGTTTGGTCCTGTATCACCATCACCGAGACGTTTGTGATCTTGGGCAGGACTGAGGGGGCGAATGGTTTTACCATCGGTGACCGCAAGGACAGATACTTCTTGCCCTGTCATAAATTCTTCGATGACTACGGTTTCTCCTGCGGAGCCGAACTGTCCTGCAAAAATGCGATCGAGCGCTTCAGTGGCTTCTTCGATAGTCATCGCTACGGTGACACCTTTACCGCTAGCTAGACCATCAGCCTTAATCACAATGGGTGCGCCTTGTTGCTGCACATAGGCTTGAGCCGCATCGAGACTCTGAAAAGTAGCACTGGCAGCAGTAGGAATATTCGCTTCTTGCATGAGCGTCTTTGCCCAAGACTTGCTAGATTCAATCTTTGCCCCCTCTTGAGTTGGACCAAAAATCAATGCTTCGGCTGCTTGAAAATAATCAACAATGCCAAGTGCTAGGGGCAGTTCGGGCCCAACAATCGTAAAACCAACACCTTGCACTTGGGCAAACCTTAAAATTCCCTCAAAATCATCAATGCTAAGGGAAACGTTCTGGCAATTGGACATGGTTGCCGTACCGCCATTTCCGGGGATGCAAAAGACGCGATCTATATTGGGAGATTGCAGAAGTTTCCAAGCTAAGGCGTGTTCTCTGCCGCCACTGCCAACTACGAGGACTTTCAAATTACACCTTTAATACTCACACTAGTTTTGCTTTCTGCTTTACCGCACTTTACGATTTGAGCAAATCCCAATAAAAGTTTGAGCAGCTTTACTAAGGGTTCAAAGAACCCGATTTTTTTGTGGCGCAGCGAAGCCGCGCCACAAAAAAATCGGTTCTTTATTTTACTGTATGCCCCTAAGCAAAGCTTTTAAAACATTATTTAGCATTTAGTCAATGGCAAATTGCGATGTAGAAAGCTCTGATTGGTCAGATTGTGGGAAATCATGTACCGATTTGACCAGTATTTAGATGTCCCAAAACTCTAATTTATCAGGAAGCTATTATACCTTGAGGAGTAGAACCTAGGGAAATTTCGTCGCCAAAGCTGACTTTTTTGGTAAATTGAAAGGCTCCTGCGATCGAACCCCACACCCGCTCATTGGTTACTATGTCATATCCACGATCAAGGCTGCTATAGGTATTTTCAGTCACTTCAAACTCAATCGAGAGGTAAGTATCAACACCCTTGCGATTAATGCAACATTTTTTCCCAGATTCGACAGCGCCTTTAAAAGTATGCCGATCGGCGCGATACACCCATTGCGTACAGCCTTCTAATTTGACGATCGCATTAATATCCAGCACCTTCAGCCGATCTTGATCGCGACTAGCACCAAAGAATTTTTCGGCTTCTGTGAGGCGATAGTTGATCATTTCAATGCGATCGTTTTGAAAGATCAGGTGTAAGACGGCTGTGCGATAGGGATGATGTAGCTCATAGTCGTAAGCTTGTTCGAGAAATAGCCATACGCCTTCCTCCGTAATTGGGTTGGGCAAGGGACGAATACCAACGCGGATATGGGCAAAAAATGGGGGGTTGTCGATCGCTTGTTCCCAATTACTATGATCGCCTGCTAGCCATTGAGCAAGGATATATACATCGTTGGGATGGGTAAGTACTGTCATAGATTATTAAATTAAGATAATTAAACGAATTAAATATTAAGTAAAAGAGATGTGAATAGAGCTTAGGGTTCTGCAATTTATTAAGGAACCGATTTTTGATGGCGCGGCGAAGCCGCGCCATCAAAAATCGGTTCCTTATTTTACGGTGAAGCCCTTAGAGCAAGCACAATCAAAATAATTGATCCTGCTAATGATCCTAAAAGTGAGCCTTTGACACGAGTTAACTCTGGCATCTTTATGTTGTGAGGTGGCTTTGCCGCTTCACAACATATTGGCTCTTAGCGATCGCAATTATATATGACCTACTCTGTGGGAATCCCTAAGTCTATGAAAACACAACAATTCTCAGACAAGGACAATTTTAAACTTGAGCAAACCGCTCCTTCTGTCGAAAAAGCAAAGCCCAAACTCACGCCCGAATTGCTTAAACAATTACATAGCCTCGATCAACATCCGCATCGTTTGCCCATTTTCATTGCGTTGTATATGGTGTCGGCATTGGCTGCCTATGAGTTAGTACAGGCGATCGCGACACCTTGGGTATATCTCCTCTGTTTTCCCTTGTATCTTTTGGCAGCAGCTTCTTTGCATGGTATTAGCCTGTTTACCCATGAGGGAGTGCATGGTGTACTTAGTCGCAATCTGCAATGGAATCGGTGGCTCAGTATTCTTTGTGCTTTACCCGTTGGGCAAAATTTTTCCGCTTATAAAGTCTTACATCTCAAGCATCATCAACACTTAGGTGTAGAGGGAGATCCCGATCATTACAAAAACTATACAAAATGGAACTGGTTAACCTTTTTGATGCATTGGGGAAGATTGATAATTGGTTATCCTGTCTATATTGTCGCGATTCCGATTCTTGGCTTTTGGCAGGGAAATCATAGCGATCGCCTATGGATTGCGATCGAAGTGGGCTTGTTGGGCTTACTCGTTACGGCAGTCATACTGTCACCGCTACCTCCAGCTTTGCTAATTCATGGTTGGCTAATTCCGATGCTGTGGATTAACACGATGGTGAATATTCGCGGCATGAGTCAGCACACACTGCTCGAACATGAAGCTGATTTAGTTCGCGGAACCCGCACGATTTTGACAGTTCCCTTAGTGAGATTCTTTATGTGTAATGAGAACTATCATCTAGAACATCATCTCTATCCAGCCGTGCCTTGGTATCATTTACCACGCCTACATCAAGAGTTGAAGTCAGATCTGCTCCAACAGGGCGCACCTTATATTCCTTCCTATTTTTCTTTTGTCCAAGATTTTGTCGCGGCAAGCTTACAGCGTCGGCAGGTCGGTTCTGTTGTGATTAATTGATGTTACGTAGAACTCAGATGGTGAATCTCTTGCTAGTAGAGAAGCAGGGCAACCACGGGGGGATTGCCCCTACCCCAAAATTCAAAGATTTCCGTAGGGGCTGTGCCCCCGTGCCAGCCCCCAACCTATGCTATTGCAGGAATTCCTTCCATGTAACGTCAGTGATTAATTAAGTAGAGAGAGAAAAAGATGCAAACTTTAATTAGAAAGCCGATCGCTAATCCTAGAATTCGGCACTATCCTGAACTGTCTATAGCAGAGTTGAGCAAATTACCATCTTTGCAGTCAGTAGTTTCACATGTAGCGGCAGTCTATGACTTTAATTACCATCCCTATATCCTTTGGATGGAAGATCCTCTGACCGATCGCGAGGCTTTTCGGCAAAGTCAAGTTCCCTTTCGATTTGCGGTGGAGTCATTCTCTCAGCCATTGGCGGCGGTATTAGCTAGGACAGCAACCCTAGAATCTCGCTTGCCTCTGCTTGCAAATATTACTGAAGAACATGGTCATGGCGATCGTTGGCGATCGCATAAATATACGTTTCAGCAGTATCTTCGCGCCTTGGGCGCAACCGATCGCGAACTAGAGGCTCCCTGCACAATGCCAGTATTAGCCTTTAACCAATCGATTTTGACCTATTGCTTGATGCAGTCGGGTGAATCAGGCGCGGCGATGCTTGGCATGATCGAGTATCTCTATGTCGGGATTAGCACAGCGATCGCTAGGACTTTGCAGCAACGTGGTTGGACGGCTGTTGGCAGTCAGTCCCACTATGCAGTGCATGAGAAACTAGATACCGAACATGCCAGAGACTTGCTGCACTTAGCAGAAATGGGTTGGATTAATCCCTGTTCTCGTGAGCAAGTTGTCCAAGGATTAGCACTGGGTGCTCACTATTTTTGGAGTTTGTATCGTGATTTGTAACTTGAAGGCTAGCCCCGTCTCAGAAATTGCATTCTCACAAGTACGCGAAGATCCTTGCATTGAGTTACGGGTAGTCCAAGAACTAGCCAAGCATCAGCGACCACTGAGAATTCTTTTAGTGGCTTCAGGTGGTTGTACTGCCCTCAGTTTATTGACTAGCCCTGCGATCGCCAAAATCGAAGCCATAGATCTCAATCCCGCCCAACTGCATCTTGTGGAATTGCGCCGACAAGCCCTATTGCATCTGTCTATAGCTGAACAATTACGATTGATTGGCGCAGATCAAGTTGCTAGCGATCGAGATCGCCTTAGCATCTATGCCAACTTACGCACCTATTTACCGCAACCCACCCAAGCATTTTGGGATGCTAGACAGGAGCAAATCGCCTTTGGGGTCAATCGAGTCGGACGATTTGAGCAGCTATTTCGCGAACTTGCTGCAAAATTTGCTCAGCTTGGGATTGCTCCTTTAAAAGAACCCTTAACTGTGATTCAGCATCCGCAATGGCGCAATCTGTTTGAGCAGGTATTTGAACGTGAGAGGCTTGTCCAAACTTTTGGGGAAGCGGCGGTTAACTATTCAATGGATCGCAGTTTTGGCGAACATTTTGCCGATGTATTTGCCCAAGCATTACAGCGCTTTCATCCCAATGAGAATTATTTTTTGACCCAAGTCTGGGGCGATCGCTACACCGATGATCTTGGAGGCGAAGGATTGCCTCTCTATCTCCAAGACTCTGCTCAGAAGGATATTCGTGCTTTAGGTGTAGAGAGATTGCAATTACATCAGGGTGCTTTTGTCGATCGCCTTCAGCAACTTGCCGAAGTGGAAAAATTCGATTTGATTCAGTTTTCTAATATTTCCGACTGGATGCCTTTGAGCGATCTCCATCAAATGCTGACGGATGCGATCGCTTGCTTGAAATCAGGAGGAGCAATCATTGGGCGGCGACTCAATGGTGATCATCATTTAGCCGCAATTATGGCGAAACATATAGCTGTTGATCACCATCTTAGTCAGGAATTATTAGCAAGCGATCGCTCATTTTTCTATCGTGAAGTCGTGGTAGGTTTTCGGTCATGAAATTTCATCGGATTGAATTTGCCGAGCGTTCTATATTTCAAGTCGGCATTGAGGCGATTGAACAGACTGCGTTTTATCCATTAGGAAATGATTCTTTTCAAATTGATCATGGTGATAACTACTTTGCCTTCTTTGATCGCCTTGGCGATGTCAGTTATTTTGTTGCCTTAGATGGTGAGAGGGTTGCCGCAGTTGGCGCAGGTATCCTTCGAGAAGTGCCTGATTGTCAAGGAGAACCATTGCGTTTAGCTTGGTATTTATGCGATTTAAAAGTACATCCAGACTATCAAAGACAACATCTTTCGATGAGGCTCCTGCATTATGCTTTACAGTCCTGTGTGAGTAAATGCGATCGCGGCTATACGATTTCGATGAACGCCAGCGATGGCAAGCCCAATCGGTTGGTGCGTATTTATGAGAAGTTTAACCTTTTGCGATTCCGATGCTCATCAATATTAGGAATCTACAGCGTAGATGCGGAAGTAATGCGATCGCTGGAACCGATACTCATGAAATATCGTGGCAAGATTTCCTATTTATCTCTACAAGGAATTAAGGACTTAAAACTCCAAAGTAATGGGAAAATGCTGCCATTGCTGCATGTGCAGTGGGGCGAAAACATGCCCATAGGGATTGAAACTCCACTAGCTGGATATAGTCATATGTTTTGTGTGCCTAATGGTGATGAATTAGCGATCGCGCTTCAGTCAAAAGGGATTTCCCCCAAGGCGACAGCTAGTTTGGTCAGTCATGGGATGGATCAAAGTGATTGGCGATTTATCTTAACTAGCGATATTTAACAGCACAAACATTAGCAATCTAAAGTATTTTCTAGTTCCCAAGGACTAATGCGAGTACTGAAATCATTCCATTCGCGTTGCTTTAACTTTATATAGGATTGCACAAACTCTGAGCCTAAAGACTCTGGCAAAATCGTATTTGCTTGCAAACATCGCAGCGCATCTAAAAGATTAGCTGGCAACTGCTTCACCGTGCCAAAGGGAAGCGGATCGGTGTAGGAATTATTGTCATAGCGTTGACCTGCTTCGCGTTGGTGTTTGATGCCATCGAGACCACTGGCGATGAGGGCAGCAGGGAGGAGATAGGGATTAGCGGCTCCATCGGCGAGACGGAACTCAAAGCGACCTGCTTCGGGAATGCGGATCATGTGGGTGCGATTGTTGCCTGTGTAGCTGATTGTGTTGGGTGACCATGTTGCGCCAGAGTTAGTGACGGGGGCATTAATCCGCTTGTAGGAATTGACGGTGGGATTGGTGAAGGCACAGACGGATTCGGCGGAATGCAATACGCCACCGATAAATTGATAGGCTAAGCTCGATAAACCGAGTTCTCCTTTTGCGTCGTCAAAGAGATTCGTATTTCCCTCTAAATCCCAAATGGAGAGATGGGTATGACAGCCGTTGCCCGTTAGATGTGGGAATGGTTTGGGCATGAAGGTGGCGCGGAAACCGTACTTTTCAGCGATCGCCTTAACCATATATTTAAAAAAGGCATGGCGATCGGCTGTGACCAAAGCATCGGCATAAGTCCAGTTCATCTCAAATTGACCATTCGCATCTTCATGATCGTTCTGATAGGCTCCCCAACCCATCTCTAACATGGCATCGCAGATTTCGGCAATGATATCGAAGCGGCGCATCAGGGCTTGTTGATCGTAACAGGGCTTGCTAGCGCGATCGCTTAAATCAGAAATATCCGTACCATCAGCAGAGAGTAGGAAATATTCGCATTCCACACCAGTTTTGACGCGATAACCGAGGGCTTCGGCTTGACTGAGGGCTTGCTTGAGAACATAACGCGGGGCTTGTTTGACAGGTTCGCCATTCATGTAGAGATCGGCGGGCATCCAGCCAATTTCGGGTTGCCAAGGTAAGGGGAAAAGACTATGGCGATCGGGAATAGCGAAGATATCGGGATCGGCGGGTGTCATGTCAAGCCATGTGGCAAATCCTGCAAATCCTGCGCCATTGGCTTCCATCGAGTCGATCGCTGCGGTTGGCACTAATTTAGCGCGTTGCACGCCAAAGAGGTCAGTGAAGGAAATGAGAAAGTAGCGAATCCCTTTTTCTTGAGCAATTTCCGATAGAGCCTTAGTCATAATCCCGTAATCACAATGTTTATCTCTCAGCAAACGGGATTATCGCTCAAATTAAAAAGCAGTCTAGTATCAATCTTGTCAATATTCACCAAGTCTTTGCTACAAAACTCTGATCGTTGACGATCGCCACCGTATCTCCTGAAGGTTTAATCAGAAATAGCCCTTCCTGTGTGGCATATTCATCAGCTCGCTCATCCACCTTAATGCCAGCGATCGCGCCGTAGAGTTTATAACTTTGATATTTAGGAAGAGCCTGTTTAAAACGATCTAAAGTGATTAAAAATCGCTTCACATCACGAACTTCTAAATGAGACTTTACCTCAATCGCCACCACTTCATTAGTATTTTCGGCTAGAACATCAATTTCAATAGAACCCTTTTCATCCTGAGCTTCTACTCGCAAGGCTGTAAAATGCACTTCAATCCCCTTCTCGCGAAACATCCGCACTGCCGCAGGTCTAACTAAGTTTTCAACAAACTCACCCCAACGACTCGTAATCCCACCGACTTGCTTATTGGTCTGCGCGACAATTTTTTTGAGTTCAGCCATTTCTTGCTCAGAGGTCTTTCTATATTCCTGCAAAGACTGCTCAAACTCTCGTTGTTGTTCTTTGCGTTGACGTTCACTTTCACGAAACAACTCGAAAATATCATCTATGGTTACAGGGCGTTGGGACATAGTTTTTTGGCGATCGCGTTAGATGTTAATAATGATTATAAACTCTTCCAAAACTCAAAAGATAAGTAGCGTAAACTGTAAATAGCGATCGCTGGATGAGTAAAGCTAGGAGATATGCAGATGACCACCCTATTACGAATCTCACAGATTGAAACCTTAGCAGGACAAAGCACAGTCCTCCATGATATCAACTGGCAACAATTTGAATCTATCCTCCAAGACCTTGGCGACAAGCGCAGATCGAGAATTGCTTATTTAAATGGTGTATTAGAAATTGCTTTGCCACTACCTGAAAGCGAAAGAATTAAAGTTTTGATTAGAGATTTTGTACAAGTCCTAATGGACAAAATGGGAATCGATTTTGAA
The DNA here is from genome assembly GCF_034931345.1 of Pseudanabaena sp. CCNP1317. Classification (NCBI taxonomy): domain Bacteria; kingdom Bacillati; phylum Cyanobacteriota; class Cyanophyceae; order Pseudanabaenales; family Pseudanabaenaceae; genus Pseudanabaena; species Pseudanabaena sp. CCNP1317. The sequence continues at coordinate 115,748 of NZ_JAYGIF010000004.1, forward strand.
GGGTTTGGCTCCACGACTTTCAAGCGCATCGACAAACTTGCAGGACTAGAACCCGATGACTGCTTCTATATTCAAAACAATGTCGCTATGCGTGGTATCCGCAAACTAGACATGACCATCGATCCTCCGCCTGATTTAGCGATCGAGGTGGATGTCACTTCCAAAACCAAGTTTAATGTTTACCGCATCCTTGGCGTACCTGAGCTCTGGCTATACGATCAGAGCTTGAAAATTTATATTTTGCGTGATGGCGAGTATGTCGAATCGGAATTAAGCCCTATTTTTGGAGCTATCCCAATCCGTGATGTCATAACGCAGTTTTTAGAGATGAGTCTTAGCGAAGGACGCAGTAAAGCGATGAAAGCTTTTCGGTTATGGATGCAAGAGAACTTATCATAACTAAATATCTATAAAACTATGCTTCATACGACAGGTGAGCTAGATCGATTGTTAGGGCTATTTCAAGCCATTTTCCAAGAATGTCAGCAAAATTTACTAAAATCTAAAAACAATTAAAAAACTAAGTTATGGCTGAATTTGAATCAAGAGCCTTTTTCTGCAAGATGTCTGATCTATAATGCTTTCAAAACCTCCTGCAATCTAACCCCATGTCTCAAGATCTGCTGACTCAGATTTATAACGCTTTTGACCCGTTTGAGCCATTGCCTGCGGGCGATCCTGCCTATGTGGATTGTGCAGAGGTGCGGGGCGATACGAATATTTTGGTGGACTTGGGGAATAAGTTGTTGCGATCGGATCGTATGGTCTGTCAGCTATATGCAGGACATCGCGGCGGCGGTAAGTCTACGGAGCTTTTGCGGTTAAAAGATCATCTGGAGAAAAAAGGCTCTGTGGTGGTTTACTTTGCGGCGGACGAGGATGATATCGATCCTGAGGATGCTCAATATACGGATATTTTGTTATCTTGTACGCGGCATTTGTTGGAAGAACTTAAAAATGCTGATCCTGCGCCAATTTTGGGGTGGTTGGGCGATCGCTGGCAGGATTTGAAAGATCTGGCGCTGACTGAGGTTAAGTTTGAAGATTTGAAGGTTGAAGCTCAAATTGCCCTATTTGCAAAACTAACGGCGAGTATTCGGGCGATTCCATCTGAACGTCAAAAGATTCGGGATAAGGTAAATCCGCATTCGATTACTTTGCTAACAGCACTGAATGAGTTTATTGATGATGCGAAGCGCAAACTTCCAAAAGGGAAAACGCATCTAGTGGCGATCGCAGATAATCTTGATCGTATTGTGCCAATCCCGCAGGAGCATGGGCGCACTAATCACGATGAGATTTTCTTGGATCGAGCGCAGCAGTTACAGGGTTTGAATTGTCACATCATTTATACAATTCCGATTTCGATGGTTTATTCGAGTCGGGCGGCGGATTTGCGCGATATTTATGGCGATCCGCAGGTGTTACCGATGATTATGGTGCAGACTCCTGATGGTAAGACGGATGCGGCGGGGTTTGCCAAAATCACGGAAATCATCAAGAAACGGATTGAACCTTTTGCACCTAATACGAATTTAGAGACGGAAATCTTTAGTAGTGGGGAAGGTTTGCTCAGGCTCTGTTTGATGAGTGGTGGTCATGTGCGGAATTTGATGTTGTTGGTGCGATCGGCGATCGATCATATCGATAGTTTGCCAATTACGGAAAAGGCGATTCAACGGGGAATTACTCAAGCGAGAGATACCTATCGCCGCACGGTGGAGCAGGATGAATGGGAGTTACTGGCGAAGGTGACGGAGTCGAAACAAATCGATAATGACGATCGCTATCGCAAGTTGTTGTTTAATCGTTGTGTGTTGCAATATGGCTATTTTGATGATGAGGGAGAACTTCAGCCTTGGTATGATGTGCATCCTCTGATTAAGCGTATTCAGCAGTTTAAGGATGCTGTTGCACAGTTAAAGAAGAATTCAATTATTGTTTCTTGAGAGTAGTGAACTATGGAATCAGAAGAGATCGACTGGGAACAGGATTTACCGTTAGATGCTGATGAGGCATATCAATCTTTGGTGCGATCACTTAGGCGTACTGATGGATTTTCGTTGCTGTTTGTGCGTTGTTCTCCTGTACAAGGCGATCGGATTATTAGTGATGTTCGGGCTGACTTACCTAGTAAAACAATTGAGGTATTGGAGTTAAAAGAATCGATTGATAATCTTTACGATCATGTAGCTGCTTTACCAAACCGCGTGCAGATTAATGTTCTCTTTATCAAGGGTATAGAGTATTCGATTTTTGCCTATGAAGATCGGGAAATGAATGATGTTAACCTTAGAAGTCAGAGTTCGGGGTATGGTGGTACATGGCAGGGAATACCAAGGGTTTTAGGTCATCTCAACCTTAGCCGAGAACGTTTTCGAGATAATTTTAAATTCTGTTTTGTCTACCTTTTACCAGAATTTGCTCTGCGTTATTTTATTCGTCGCGCTCCTGATTTTTTTGATTGGCGTTCTAATATTTATGAATTTCCAACAGATAAAGAAACTGTCAATCAAGAAGCATATCGCTTGGCTTATCTTGATTGTAGCTATCAAGAATACTGTGACCTAACACCTACTCAGCGTATTGCAAAGTTATCAGCAATTTTAAGCTACCTTGATGAAACCCCAGAGCCAAAAAATGAAGCAGCTTTATGGCTTGAAAAAGGATTGATACATAGAGTAAGTAGCGAATATGAAGAAGAGACTGTTGCCTATGAGAAAGCAGTAGAAATAAACACTGACAAACACAAAATATGGAATGATCGAGGAAATGCTCTATATAATCTAGGAAGATATGAAGAAACAATTGCATCCTATGATAAGGCAATAGAAATTAAACCTGACCATTACGAATCATGGAGTCATCGAGGTAAGGCTCTATTTCATTTAGAAAGATATGAAGAAGCAGTCACATCCTTTAACAAAGCTTTAGAACTCAATTCTAATAATGACGACGCACTATTATGGCACTTTAGAAGCAAAGCGCTATTTGATTTAGACATATATGAAGAAGAAGTTACATCCTATGAGAATGATTTGCAATTCAATTCTGGCAAACATATAGCATGGTACTTTCGAGGCAAAGCTCTATTTAGTTTAGGCCGATACGAAGAAGCTATAGTGTCTTTTAAAAAAGCAGTGATAATCAAGCCTGATTTTCACTTAGCTTGGAACAGCCAAGGCATTACAATGGTTGGTTTATCTAGATATAAAGAGGCAATAATATTTTTTGACAAGGCAGTGGAAATTAAACCTGACTTACAAATAGCATGGGATTTTCGAGGTAAGACTCTATTTAATTTAAGAAGATACGATGAGGCAACCATATCCTATGATAAAAATTCGCAATTAAATCCTAGGAATTATTACGCATGGTACTTTCGAGGCAATGCACTAAGATTTTTGAACAGATATGAAGAGGCGATTGAATCTTTTAACATGGCTGTGGAAATAAATTCTTGTAAATACGAAGCATGGTATAAGCGAGGTAGTGTGCAAAGAGATTTAGGTAGATACGAAGAAGCAATCATTTCCTACGATAGGGCTGTGGGAATCAAGTCTGACGATTACTATGCATGGATCAACCGAAGTAATGCGCTACTTAATTTAGGTAGATACGAAGAAGCAATCAACTCCTATGACCAAACCCTTGCCATCAAACCGAACAAAGACAAAGCATGGGTGAAACGTGGCATTGCACTAAATAATTTAGGTAGATACGAAGAAGCAATCATCTCATATGACAAAGCATCAGAAATCAAACCTGACTCTCCAATTCCTTATTACAACAAAGCCTGTGCTTATTCTCTACAAAATCAGATTGAACTTGCTTTAGAGAACCTTCAAAGAACAATTCAACTCGATCCTTATAAGTATCGCAAAATTGCAAAGACCGACTCAGATTTTGACAGTATCCGCCATGATCAACGCTTTCAAGCCTTGATACAATAGGAGAAAAACACCATGACTACCCTACTCGAACAAGCTTTTACCGCCGCCTCTGCACTACCACAGACAGAACAAGAAGAAATTGCCCAAGATATCTTCCGAAGACTTGAAGCCAGAAAAAAGTCTCGCCGATCCTTACTAAAAATGCCATTAGAACAACGCCGCCAAATCCTCTCTCAGCAAGCAGAAAAAATGGTAGAGCATTATCAACAAAATCCAGAATGGAAAGAACTAGGAGCAGGAGATATCCTTGAGTACCACCACAATGAAACCAAATAGAGGTGAAATCTGGTTGGTAAATCTTGAACCAACCGTCGGTGCAGAAATTCGCAAAACTAGACCAGTGGTTGTGATTAGCTCAGATGCGATCGGCAAATTACCCATAAAACTGATTGCTCCCATTACTGACTGGAAACCATATTTCGAGGAAAACATCTGGCATATCAAGATTGAGCCAGATAGCACGAATGGATTAAGTAAAGTCTCAGCAATTGATACGCTTCAACTAAGAGGTCTAGACACCACAAGGTTTATCCGACAACTAGGCAGGATTTCTGAAGAGATAATGATGGAAATTACGATGGCGATCGCCCTAGTAATCGAATACACGCCAGATTAACAAGCAAAGACCCGACTCAAATTTTGACAACATCCATCGTGATCCACGCTTTCAAGCCTTGATACAATGATTACAACTATGGAAAGCAAAGCATTACTTCAACGTATCAAAGAATTTGTATGTGCGATCGAGCCAACCGCACAAATATTTCTCTATGGCTCCTGCGCCCGTAATGACGCAAGACCAGACTCAGACTGGGATATCTTGATATTGGTTGACGGAGTCGTCAATCCACCCCAACGCGATCGCCTACGCCATCAAATTTATGAAATTGAATGAAAAACAGGAGAAGTTATTTGTTCAATCATCCGCAGTCTTCAAGAATGGAACACACCACGCTTTCAACACTTAGCTGTTTCTGCTTACCGACTTAGCAATTCCCCAACTGCTTGACGAATGAACTTCTCATCTTCAGGATTTTGATAGGGATTACCTGCACGATGTCCCCAGATCGAAGAAATGGGAATATATGAACTATGGGGAATTAGCGCCGCCTCGCGATCGCAATCTTCGGGGGTAAAATACAAATCTGTATTGCTGGGCATGACTAAGGTTTTCGCTTGAATCGATCGCATGGCAAGTTCATAATCTTTTTGATAAATGGGATTATCGCTGACATCACACCTGAGCCAAGTATCAAGCATCGCCATCAAATTTCGCGGATCGCGCTTGCGATAGCCAGCTTCCCAACCACGCAAGAGATAATCTTCGAGAGATTCGTAACCGAATTGATAATACAAACCTTCACGATAAAAGGCTTGGGATGATGCCCAACTAGCGTATATTCTGGCAAAGGTACGAAAACCGCGATCAGGAATACTATCAAAACTAGTTCCATTCCAAGTTGGATCGGCTGTGAGGGAACAGCGCAAGCTCTCTAGGAAAATACGGTTATGCTCTGTAGTTTTCGCCGTGCCACAAATTGCGGCTATACGTTCCACGCGATCGCCATACAATGCCCCCCAATGATAAGCCTGCTGAGCACCCATCGACCAGCCATAAACTAGGGCTAAGCGCTCAATCCCAAAGACTTCGCGTAGCAATTGCTCTTGAGCCGTGACGTTATCTAGATGCGTAAACCAGAAACCCTGCTCGGCTAAGCCACATTCCACACAATTGCTTGGCGAACTCGATAGCCCATTCCCAAACATATTGATGATGATCACGAACCATTTTGTCGGATCGAGAATACCATCAGGTCGCACCAACCATTCAATATCTGTGTGTTGCGCTCCGTAGGAGGTGGGATAGAGAATTACGTTCGAGCGATCGCGATTGAGTTCGCCATAGGTCTGATAAACCAGTTGAGCGTTGGGCAAAGTTGCCCCGCACTGAAGCTGAAAGTTTTTAATCGTAAAAGTATTCATGCTACTGAATTCTCAGTCTTCGCGTCAAAATTAGCGATGATTTGGCGATGGACGTTGAAATAGCCCTTTTCGACACATTCAAAATGGGAACTTAGTTTTGCATGGGCTGAACCTAATTGATGGAAGGGAATGGAAGCATAGAGATGATGTTCGGCATGGTAGGAGATATTCCAAATTAGGAATCGAAAGGGCGCGAAGGTGAGGGTGGTGCGGGTATTAGTGAGCATATTATCGGTATTGGGGCGATCAGTATGCTCGGCTAGGAGCAGAAATCTTAAAATCGGCTGACCGACTGCGAGAGGGAGCATCCAGTAGGTGATAAACCAAGGATGTTGGAAATATATAGAAATAGCGATCGCCACCGCATAAACCAATAGCTGTAAACGGTTAGAGCGAATTACTTCTGCGCGAGAGCCTTCAGGGATAAACGGACAATTTTCTAAGTTGCCGATCGCTGTAAGAAAATGTCTACGGAACTTGCCGATCCACCAAGTAATTCCGCTAATTTCGATAATATATTCCTTGAGATTGGTCGGTTTGCGATCGCTTAATTCAGGATCTTTATCCAAGATTTGGGTATAGCGATGATGCCACTTGTGATAGAGCCGATAGAAGGTACTGTTATAAAAAGAGAGAAGTCCTGCAAACCAACATAGGACATCATTGGCTTGATTATTCGTAAACACGGTGCGGTGGGAAGCCTCATGCAATGGCGCAAACATAATCGCAAAGCTAAATCCATAAAGCACTAGGGCTGGTATGGCAATAAACCAGCGATCGCTAAGGTTGCCCATATTTGCGCCCCAGAGATAGCCACTCCCAGCCATCACTGCTAAATGTCCTAATAGTTGCAAAGCTCCTTTTAAATTTGACTTGGCATTTAAAACGCTTAATTCCTGAGGAGAAAGAATTTGCGTAGGTTTAATATCGCTTGAAAACATGACTAAAAATTCACTATTTGCTGATGATTTGGTGCTTGGCTCTATATTAAGTAGGTCAGAAAAAGAACCCTGTAAATGCACAGATCCCCGACTTTTTCTAGGCAAGCAAAGACTATTTGCAAATTCACAAAAAAAGTCGGGGATCTTAATTTTTACTTTTAAAGTTGTCTTGTGCCTAGCTACTTATTAATAAGTATGTTGTCAAAGCGTTTCCGAATAAGTCAAAGTTAATACAAACCCGATCGCCTAAAATCTCTGTTAGCTTAAAGTAAGCCTTGCCCAGTTTTCTACCAGTTTTCCAAATAAATTTTATGCTCCTACATTTATCCACATGGCAAGAAGTTGAAGCCTACTTGCAGCGATCGCCAGCGGTGATTATTCCTATTGGCTCCACCGAGCAGCATGGTCCCACGGGATTAATTGGCACGGATTTTATTTGTGCCGAAGCAATCGCTCGTGCGGTGGGGGAAAATGCTGATGCTTTAGTGACTTCGACGCTGACTCTGGGCATGGCGGAGCATCACACAGGATTTGCAGGGACGATTAGCCTCAAGCCTTCCACGCTGACCTTAGTAATTCATGATGTGGTGCGATCGCTTGCTAAGCATGGATTTAAACGCTTCTTCTTCTTGAATGGGCATGGTGGCAATATCGCTGTTCTTAAAACCGCCTTTACCGAGATTTATAACGAACTGCCCGATGTGCGCTGTCGGCTCGGCAACTGGTGGGCAAGTGGTGAAATTTATAAACTCGTCAAAGAGCTTTATGGCAATCAGGAAGGCTATCACGCTACGCCTAGCGAAATTGCAGTGACGATGTATCTCTATCCCGATGCGATCAAAAAGGCGACCCTTAGTGATTCTGTCAATAAAGATAGCCGCATCTATAGCCCCGAAGAATTTCGCAAACGCTACCCCGATGGGCGCATGGGATCAAATCCTGCCCTCGCCACTGTGGAGCATGGGCAACAACTTTTTGAACTTTCCGTCAAGGAATTAGTCAGTCAGTACAACGATTTTATTGCTGAAATTTAAGGTTAAGCAAAATAGCCAGTCTTCGCTCTAAATCAACGATTTTGGCGCAAGATTAAGTCATTTGCAGCAAAGCACAAACTCAACAATCGTTGTATGCTGTCAGCTTAAACATCAAAAGTACTTGCATTTCTGCATCATGCTTGATCGCGCAACCATAACCGTAGCCATTTCTTTATGCCCTGAAGAGGCTGTTTGTTATTTAGCGAGGGTATACACGACCCTAGTTATTTTCAATCCGCCTGAATTTCTCAAAACTTCTATTGAAAGTAGAGTCTTGATTCATTCCCTTGGCTATCCTGATAATCCTGAATCGGCACATATCTGTCGGCAACTTATGGATGAGTTTGGTTTCGATACTGAGACTTTCCCTGCTTGTGCAATTCAAGGACTAGCGACGATCGCTTCGATATTTCCATGCGATCGCAATAACTTGGCAGTAGATTTTGAACTGGATCGCCATTTGGACATTGCACCCACGAGCCTCATTGATATTCAATCAAGGGTACAAGACCAAGGACAAGAAGCGTGGTTAGTACAGCTTAAGGACACTTACTTTTTGCAAGAACCGATTTATGATGTCTTACCACCAAGGGACATCGCTACAGGAGATGTTTGGCTGCCACAAAACACATCTCATGTAGAAGATTTTCAAAATGCGATCAGTCGAGATATTCTCCGCAGCAAGGTGTAACACAAAAAAGGCATCGCGAAGCGATGCCTTTTTTGCTTAGGGAATGACAAAAGATAGAACTTTGCTACTACCTTCTGTTCGTAGGAAATTGCTGGCAAAAATCAAACGTTTCTTCTCTGGTTTATCGGCTATAGCGCTCACCACGGGTGGATAGTAAATATGGCTATTCATCAAAGTAGGAGTTCGCCATACTAATTTGCCAGTTTTATCGTCAAAGGCGCTGACCCAGCTATTGTTATCAGCAGAACCATAGAAGCCCAAGGTCACATTTTTGATTTCCATATCTTCTATATAAACCCGACCATCTACCCAAGTTAAATGTTGAGGCTCCCTATCATATTCACGGGTCACTGTAAATCTACGTAAGAATCGCCCCGTTTCTTTGTCTAAAAATACAAAATTACCACTAGAGTTGCGTGTAGGTTCCCAGATCAAGATTTCGCGCTCATTTACGGCTTTGACTTTGCCAGTAATGACATACGACCATTTCTCTTTACCAGTTTTGAGGTCAATCGCGCGGATGCGTCCCGATGGCTGCGTCTTAGTATGTCCAAAGACCGAAGTATAGATCGTATCTCCAAAAACATTAGCTGACCATAAGCCATTAGGATTTTGTGGTGCTTCCCAAGTCCAGAGAACTTTACCAGAAGCGACATCCATCACCGTAAATTGTTCGATACGACCTGCGGTTGTGTCGTGAAAGGATGGTAACAATAGAATTCCATTCTGTACTAATGGGTTGATTGCCTGAATACCAATCAACCCATTAGTTTTAGGAAGCTGATATGACCAAATAGTTTTATCTTTATCAATACCAAATACTTTTGTTTGATAGCCTGCGAGACTGGAGCCACTCTCATCAATTGCTATAGAATCACCATATATAGCAATATCCTGATGTATGCCCATCAAGCGATCGCGGATACCGCCACGTATATCTTCTGCATATTTAAAAGATGCTTTAGGAGAACCAGTTGCAGGATCAAATCCCAAAACGCCATTGTCATGACTAGCATAGATAGTTCCATTCTCTAAAATTAACTGGCGGCTACCAAGAGTCTGATAAGGTGGTAATTTCTGCTGCCATTGCACTTTCCCTGACGCAGTATTAATCGCAAATAAAGTAGCCGAATAATCTCTTGGCTCTTCACTATACTTCGGGTTCTCAATTACAAATAAATGCTCGCCAGTCGTAATCAGTTGAGTACTTGCTTGCAAGTTAGCAGTCCATTCAGGCTGAATTATAACTTCAGGATTATTTGCGTAAGCTACGAAATGCAAGCCCAATAAAAGCAGCAAGGAAATTAGAAAGTATTTCCCAAAATTGATCAACTTTCGCGAATCTGGCAACTTAAATTTTGAGTTGATGACATGCATAATGGTTCTGCAATTTAATGAGGGGAACCGATTTTTGGTAGCGCGACTGCATTGCGCTATCAAAAATCTGATTCCTTATTTTACGGCTACGCCCTAATGGCGATCGCTATATTTTTCAAAGGCTTTAAATATTATAATTTATAGTTTATTTTTGCTTTAAATTCACAAACAACAGCAATTATTAAAGTTAAATCAAAATCAAATATGCGTATCACTGTTTTGGTAGATTTGATCTTGGGAAAGAAGTAATAATAAATACAATTTAATCAATTTTTATAAGGATCGGTTCAGAATTATGAGCAGTAAACCCAAACGAGTTGTTGTGATTGGAGTTGCAGGAGACTCTGGCTGTGGCAAATCCACATTTTTACGCAGATTAACTGATCTGTTTGGCGAAGAATTTATGACCGTGATTTGTCTAGATGACTATCACAGCCTAGATCGCAAGCAACGGAAAGAAACGGGAATTACTGCACTTGATCCGCGTGCGAATAATTTTGACTTGATGTATGAGCAAGTCAAAGCCCTCAAGGAAGGTAAATCGATCATGAAACCGATTTACAATCACGAGACAGGCTTGCTCGATCCTCCTGAATTAGTTGAGCCTAATAAAGTGATTGTGATTGAAGGCTTGCATCCAATTTATGACGAGCGTGTGCGGAGTCTCCTTGACTTCAGTATTTACCTCGATCTCAGTGATGAAGTCAAAATTGCTTGGAAGATTCAACGAGATATGGCGGAGCGTGGTCATACCCTTGCGGATGTCATGCAGGCGATCGAATCCCGTAGACCCGACTTTGAAGCGTATATTGATCCTCAAAAAGCTCATGCTGATGTGGTTATCCAAATCTTACCTACGAATCTGATTGCCAATGATACAGAGCGGAAAGTATTGCGGGTGCGCTTAGTTCAACGCAGTGGTGTTGAGGGAATTGAGCCAGCTTACTTATTTGATGAAGGTTCAACAATTTCTTGGATTCCCTGCGGTACAAAGCTAACTTGCTCTTATCCCGGAATCAAGCTATTTTCGGGTCCCGATAGCTGGCTTGGTCAACCCGCAAGCGTCTTGGAGATTGATGGACAATTCGATCGCCTTGAAGAGATGGTTTATATCGAAAATCATCTCAGTTGCATCAATACCAAGTTCTACGGTGAATTAACCCAGTTGCTGCTCAAGCATCCTGATTATCCAGGGTCTAACAATGGCACTGGGCTATTGCAAATTATCGTTGGACTGAAGATGCGGGCAACCTTTGAGCGCCTCATCAAAGAATCAGAACAACTGGTCGCAGCCTAGATTATAAATTACCAAACCCATTAAGGTTAAGCCCCTGTGGGGCGCAACCTTAATGGGTTTTAAAAACACGTGAGTTCGATATAGCCATTTGCGGCGTGCTTTGCACGCCGCAAATGGCGAAAAATGGTAAGAATCGCTTAGCGATTCTTACCATTTTTCGCTTTTGTCGAACTGACGTTAAAAACACAAAATGGCTACGCCATTTTGTGTTTTGGTATTGAAGGATTATCAAGGGAATTAGCACCGCTAATTCCCTTGATTTTTGGTTGCCAAAGGACTGCTAAACCAATAGCCTTGATCATCGTGATGTTCAAACAGTAAGAGGCGGCGGCACAAATTGAGCAATTCGGGCGTAAGCAGGTGATAGCCAATCAAATATTTCTGCAAAGCTTGCCGATCGCCATCATTCATCGTTGATAGCCGCGTGGTGCGATCGCTTTCTAATACGTGGTTGAGCGTCTCAAGCTGGATGGGCGGATCTTGTAATTGTAAGCAACCTTTTAGTAATGATAGTAAATAGGGGAGATGACCTTGACTCACCAGACATAACCGATCCAAAGTATCTAGACAATCAAATTTCTCAATAATTTTCTCCAGTCTTATTTCAGGGGCTATATTAGGAAGCATTCTTGCTAAAACAATTTGTCGTAGTAGATTGAGAGTTTCATGATTAATCACACCATGGCGATCGCATAGCTGCAAACTTGGCAACACAACTGCGAAATTCCCCTTCAAAAATTGTTGAAATTTTTGCTGAAACTGCTCATCAGGACAGACGATCGCGAGCAATGGCAAACAGTAGATTGTGTGACATTGAAATTGACGCAAATATTTACCACCTTTGCCCAAAATGATCTCTACCTGATCTGTTGATAGCCGATCAAGGTTATCTACCAACAACACTAACCCTTTTTTTCCAGTTTGTTTAAGCTGATCAATGGCGACTCCCGTTACTTCTTCGATCGCCACGATTAGCAAATTGGGAAGACGTGTTTCCAAATGATGGTGTAACTGGCGGCGGTTCTGCTCACTATCTTGCAACGCTTCCAAAATTTTTTGTAAGCGTTGCACATGGGAAGAGCCTACCGATGGAGTCATTTTCATCCATTTTTCGATTTCAGCGATCGCATTGGGTAAATAAGCTAGGGATAATGAATCTCCTTTGTTTTCTATTTGTTGCAAAATCAGCATCAGCATCACTAGCCAAAGCTCCGTTAAGCCAACATCAGTAATTTGGAGATATTGGTCAGCCATACAATAAATTACGGTAAAGCCTTGCTGCTCAAGCTCAAATTTTAAACGTAGCAGTTCCGTTGATTTACCACTGCCTAAATTTCCTGAGAATAATTGATAGGTTGGTTTATTAGGAGATAAAGCGATCGCTCTTCGCATTCGCTTCACCACATCCTCTCCCCTTGCCGATGCTAAATCTATATAGTAATGAGATTCTTTTTGGATACAGATATTAAAGCTAGGATTGCAAGCATGGAGAGATTCAAGATTTGACATAACGCAGAAATAATTGGGTGAATCACAATGGGCTTAAGCCTCTTATTTATTTAACTGGTGTTACGTGGAAGCTTACAAGACCCTCACCCCTAGCCCCTCTCCCAAAAGGGGAGAGGGGAACAAGAAATTATTCTTACTCCCCCTCTCCCTTAATGGGAGAGGGGGCTGGGGGGTGAGGGCTATATTCGTTCTATGTAACATCAGTTATTTAAGTAAAGTGTTTAGCTATACTAACCACTTTACTTAAATAAATATTCAATCGCACAAACTCGGCACATCTGCCAACGAGATATTTCACCAGTTAAAGCGGGGCGATCGCATCTTGGACATTGGGGCATTTGATTTGTTCTTAACTTCATTACATTTTGCCAACGCTGAAAGGCTTCACTGGCTGTTTCAGGTGCTTTAGGAGTCTCTAATTTGATTTTAAGATTTGGCTTGAGTTGAGGATGTGATGACTCTTTAGCGATCGCTGGTGGTAAATAACTAGGATGATCTTCGGTGACCACTTTGCGCTCTTTTAAGGTTTGCTGTTGGGTCGCCCATTTTGCAGTTGAGAAATGAATGTCAGCGATCGCTAAATTACCAGAACCAGCAAATAGAGCATTTATTTTCGCCAAAATCCGTACTCTTTCAAAGGTCAGAGCCTGTGACCAAACCGAACTAGACACAGCCACTTGTAACGCTTTTTGATATACGCCAATTGGGCAAGTTTGTTTAGCTACCGACTCACCGACAATATCAGCCCATTTTTCGACAATCAGCAAATACTGACAGCGTTGCTGCCAGCTAGTACGCGCCTGAATGTCGTGCAAAATATTTGGTAACCCTGTCAAGGACATGCTCGTAAACCAAACAGAACTTTGCTTAAGATTAGCATTTTTATAAATTAACGTCAGTTCGACGAAAGCGAAAAATGTTAAGAATTGCTTAGCGATTCTTAACATTTTTCGCCATTTGCGGCGTGCTTTGCACGCCGCAAATGGCTATATCGAACTCACGTTAAAAGAGGATGAGGTTAATTACTGACGCACTATGCGACCCTCAGTTGTTATCTGCAAAGGGGAACTAGCAGTAATATATTCAGCGATCGCATCCGATAGCAGATAACCAGTTTCCAATAGATTTTTGCCTTCAGCAAAAACGCGATAACCATCACCACCAGAGGCAAGGAAGTTATTTGTTGCGACTCGATAAACATCTTCGGAATTTAACAATTGGAACTTACCTGAAGCATCTTTTACTTCTACTTTCGTAACTCGCTTGCCTGCGGGTAGTTTGCTATCCCAGACAAAGCGAATTCCTGCCACTTGCGGAAATCGTCCTTCCCCTTGCTCCGCCATACTTACCCCACTCTCTAAGGCTTCTATTAACTGCTTGCCAGTCAACTCCACCCGCGTAATTGTATTACCGAACGGAAGGGCTTCTAACACATTCCCCATCGTGATATCACCTAAAGGAAATCCATTGCGAATACCACCCGCATTAACGATCGCTACTTGAACTTGATCCACCTTTGTCTTTGCCAAGATTGCATCGACAATCAAGTTGCCTAGAGGCGTTTCGCTATTGCGTAGTTTGACGCGATCGCCATCTAGCGCAACCAAAGATTTACCAATAACTTTTTGGCGCAATGCTTCAATTGGTGCAGCGTAGGCTTTGAGCTTATCCATAAATTCTGAATTGGGTTTGATACTCGCATCAATCGCATGGGGTTTACCTGCCCAAGCAATCAACTTACCTGCGCGATCGAAACTTACGGATAAATCCCCCAAATATTTTCCCCATTCCCAATCAGTTACTACTAGCACAGGTGCTTTTGTGCCATTCTTCTCAACCAATGGATAGGGATGATTAGCATTGGGAATATTGCCGACAGATGTATGACTATGACCACCGATGATGATATCAATGTCAGGGACTTTTCGCGCTAATGTGACATCATTCTCAAAGCCGATGTGGGTTAGCGCCACAATTTTATTAATTCCCTGTTTTTTAAGAGATGACACTGAAGCTTTTGCTGCGGCGATCGGGTCAGTAAACTTCACACCTTCACCAACGCTAGCTAAAATTGCGGTGTCGGGAGTCGTCAAACCAAACAGTCCAACCTTTTCGCCTTGCATATTCAGCACATGCCAAGGACGAACTTTGCCATAGAGTGGAGATTCGGGCGCGATGTCGATATTTGCGGAAATGATGGGAAATTTGGCTTTAGCGATGAAGTCGGCGAGTACCTGCTGTCCGCGATCAAACTCATGATTACCAATTGTACTAGCATCGTAGTTAAGGGCGTTATAAAAATCCAGATCCGCCTGACCTAGATATTGATTGAAATAGAGAGTCCCTTGAAAAATATCGCCTGCATCCAATAACAATAAAGGTTCTTGATTAGCCTTGTTCTCTGCACGAATTTGATCAATGAGCGTCCGACGACGGGCAATTCCACCCAATAGGCGATCACCATATTTTGCAGGTTCCAAATGGGCATGATGATCGTTGGTATGCAAAATCCTGAGGGAGAAGCGACTTTCCTGTGCAACGACATTTAACAGTGTAGGAGAAACAACAATTAGAAAGGTAATCGCAAAAGCTACGAATATCTGCAAAGATCGCCAAATTTGAGGTTTCAGTTTTAAGTAATTGGCGATCGCTTTAAAACTATTCTTCGCTTTCACAGGCATCACCCTCAAGTTCAAAGATTTTTCTATGACAGTTTAACGCTTGTTTTGAGCGATCGCTTAAAATTTAACCCGCCGATAAACTTCTTGCATTGGCAGTTCTAAGTTTAAGCTCTGTAAATGAATAGTCTGCTCTATGCGATCGCATATTTGTAATTGCCAGCGATCGTTATTATTTTGGCGATCAATTTGGTGATATTGCTCTACATAGGGTTCTGACTGGCTGACGAGCAAATATTCACTGAAGCTAGGAATGGAGCGATATTTTCTAAACTTGTCGCCGCGATCGTAGCCTTCGGTTGAGGGAGATAGAACTTCCACAATCAATAAAGGATTTAGAATTTCATCAGTGCGCTCTTTATTAAATTCGGGTTCGCCATTAATAATCATCAGATCGGTGTAAGTACCGCACTTATACTCAGGAATCCATACTCGCAAATCGCTATTGTATAAACGAAAATCTGTATCTCTAAGCAAAAAGCCTAGGCAAATCAACAGATTGCTAGCGATCTCGCTATGAGTAGCCGTTCCTCCAGACATGGTAATAATTTCTCCGTTGCAATATTCATAACGTTCTTCAGATGTTTCGGCGATCGCCCGATATTCTTCTAGGGTCATGCGAACTTTGGATTCTGAAGCTTCAGATTCTGGAGATATATTTTTTGCGATCGGTTTAGCTTGAGCGATGACCATGATCGTACCTCTGAAAATAGCGTAACGTTAAGAGCGAATTATAGCGCAGGGAAAATTTATGAATTTTCCCTGCGGAAAGAACCTCTGTGCAAAGCACAGAGGTTCTTTCTATTTGAACTTATCGAGAATGCGGCGCATGGCTTCATTCACGTTGTCGCGACTGTTGAAAGCCGAAATACGGAAGTAACCTTCGCCTGCTGCACCAAAACCAGAACCGGGGGTTCCCACGACATTACAGGTTTGCAAGAGCTTATCGAAGAAATCCCAACTGGTTAGCCCTGCGGGAGTCTTCACCCATACATAGGGAGCATTCTCGCCACCATAAACCGCTAAACCTGCTTCCGTTAGTTTCTCGCGGATAATCTTGGCATTTTCCATATAGAAGTCAATCAAGGCTCTAGTTTGAGCTTTCCCTTCTTCAGAATAAACTGCCTCAGCCCCCCGTTGAACGATGAAGGAAACACCATTAAACTTAGTGGATTGACGACGATTCCAGAGCTTCCATAGTTCTACGCTAGAACCATCCTTCGCCTTGCCAATCAAGTTCTTAGGAACTACGGTTAAGGCGCAACGAGTACCTGTAAATCCTGCATTCTTGGAAAAAGAACGGAACTCGATCGCACATTCCTTAGCGCCTTCAATTTCATAGATG
Organism: Pseudanabaena sp. CCNP1317; assembly: GCF_034931345.1. Classification (NCBI taxonomy): domain Bacteria; kingdom Bacillati; phylum Cyanobacteriota; class Cyanophyceae; order Pseudanabaenales; family Pseudanabaenaceae; genus Pseudanabaena; species Pseudanabaena sp. CCNP1317. The sequence goes on from NZ_JAYGIF010000004.1 coordinate 132,556, forward strand.
GAGTGGGGAAGACTCGGATCGGTGATAAATGCTTCGTAGGCAGCATCAAAGAAGATGATCGAACCATTGGCGCGAGCATAATCTACCCATGCTTGTAGATGTTCCTTAGTCGCCGTTGCACCTGTAGGATTATTTGGGAAGCAGAGATAAATCAGATCGACTTTTTGGGTGGGAATTTCGGCGGTGAAATTATTTTCGGCAGTTACAGGTAAATAAACTAAGCCTTCGTATTCGCCTTTCTCATTGATGTCGCCCGTGTGTCCTGCCATGACGTTGGTATCCACATACACAGGATAAACGGGATCGGTAACCGCAATGATATTGTCATTGCCAAAAATATCGAGAATATTTCCGCAGTCGCACTTAGAGCCATCGGAAATAAAAATCTCAGAAGCGTCAATATCACAGCCTCTAGCTTGGAAATCATTCGCGGCAATCTTTTCCCGCAACCATGCATAGCCTTGCTCAGGGCCATAGCCCTTAAATGAACTGCGATCGCCCATATCTTCGACAGCTTTGATCATGGCATCACGACAGGCTTGGGGCAAGGGTTCGGTGACATCGCCAATGCCGAGGCGAATCACTTTTGCTTCAGGGTTTGCCTCGATAAAGGCATTTACCCGTCTGGCGATTTCGGGAAACAGGTAGCCAGCCTTAAGTTTGAGATAGTTGTCGTTAACGGTAGCCATGATGGATGAGTTAATCTTTTTTGATTTTTGTATAGCTTTATATTATGCCTTTATGCAAGTTGCTAATGAGAATTGCTGGAGCAAGATTGTCAGTCAGCACCAAGGCTACAAGTCCTGATATGATCGTCAGGCAGAATCACTATTAAGTAGCTAGGCATAATTAAAACCTAAAACTAGAAGCTGTCCCGCCCGCGTAGCGGGCGGGACAGCTTTCTAGGTCTTAACTACTTAATAGGCTAACGAAATTCTAGCGAACATCCCTAGCGAATATCAGCGAATACTTCCAGCAATATGCGTCTATCTCAAATGCTCTGGGTCACTCTGCGCGAAGATCCCGCCGAAGCAGAACTCACAAGTCACAAATTGTTATTGCGTGCAGGCTATATCAGGCGCGTGGGTTCAGGCTTGTATGTGTACTTGCCGCTTATGTGGCGCGTTTTACAAAAGATCTCGGCGATCGTCCGCGAAGAGATGAACGACACAGGGGCGCAAGAATGCCTATTAACGCAGTTACAACCTGCGGAACTATGGCAGGAGTCAGGACGCTGGGATACCTACACCAAAGCCGAAGGGATCATGTTTGCCCTCACCGATCGCGCCAATCGTGAAGTTGGGCTGGGTCCCACCCATGAAGAAATTATTACGGCGATCGCTAGGGATACGATTCGTTCCTATCGCCAATTGCCACAGCATTTATATCAAATCCAAACCAAGTTCCGCGATGAGATTCGTCCTCGCTTTGGCTTGATGCGTGGTCGTGAGTTCATCATGAAAGATGGTTATTCCTTCCATGAAAATGAAGAGAGCCTCAAAGAAACCTACTACGAAATGGATCGCGCCTATCGGAAGATGTTCGATCGCTGCGGTTTAAAATTCCGTGCTGTCGAAGCTGACTCAGGGGCGATCGGTGGTTCAGGCTCGCAGGAATTTATGGTACTAGCGGAAGCTGGTGAAGATGATATTCTCTTTACCGAAGATAGTAGCTACGCCGCCAATGTCGAGAAGGCGGTATCTTTACCACCTGATGCTATGCCTTCGCATTTTGACAAGTTTGAGAAAGTGCATACTCCCAAAAAGGGAACCATTGAGACTGTGTGCAAGTTGCTGAAATGCGATCCCACCCAAGTTGTCAAACAGGTTCTCTATCAAGTCGTTTATGACAACGGCACAATGGTTTTAGTGCTAGTCAGCATTCGCGGCGATCGCGATGTTAATGAAGTGAAGTTGCAAAATGAACTAACGAAACTAGCAAGTAACTACAGCGGGAAAGCAGTTATCAAACTTCAAGTTGCCGATCCTGAATCTCAGCAAAAATGGGCGCATTCTCAACTTCCCGTGGGATTTATCTCACCCAGTTTGGATGATTCCTATATTGATAAAAGTTCCCCAGTTTCCTCAAAGTTTCTCCGCTTAGCCGATCGCACCGTAGCAGATTTAAAAAACTTTGTCACGGGTGCAGATGAAGCTGATTATCACGTTGTTGGCGCAAATTGGGGTAAAGATTTCCCATTGCCGACGGTGGTAAATCTTGATAAAGCCAAGGCAGGCGATCGCGCAGTTCACGATCCTTCGCAAATCTTGCAAACCGCCAGAGGCATCGAAGTTGGGCATATTTTCCAATTGGGAACCAAATATTCGCAAGCGATGAAGGCGACCTTCACTAATGAGCAAGGCGAAGAACTGCCCCTAGTCATGGGTTGCTATGGTTTAGGAGTCTCGCGCCTCGCCCAAGCCGCCGTTGAGCAGTCCTACGACAAAGATGGCATCATCTGGAACAAGGCGATCGCTCCTTACCATGCGATCGTCACCGTGCCGAATGTGGGCGATGCGAAGCAAATGGATGTGGGCGAGAGGCTCTACACGGCTCTTGATGCCGCAGGTGTGGAAGTATTACTAGACGATCGCGATGAACGGGCTGGGGTGAAGTTCAAGGATGCCGATCTCGTTGGTATTCCCTATCGGGTGGTTACGGGTAAGGCGATCGCTGATGGCAAAGTCGAAATCGTCAATCGGGCGACAAAGGTAGCGACATTGGTAGACATCGAATCAGTAGTTGAATACTTACAAAATGAACTCCAGTAAAAGAAAGCGGTGCAATGCGCCGCTTTTTTGTTTTTTGACCAACCTTTGATTGTTATACCAAAACCGAAAGAAACAGTAGCGGCGCTTCGCGCCGCTACTCTTCTTTGGGGTTTTGATTTTTGTCCGAGCTATCTCTTACATTGCTATATATCTGTGATCGCACCATCAGTCCCTTGTAGGGCAGTTCCACCAGAGTGAAGCTGAATGTCTTGATTTAAGGTGACGGAATCAAACATTTGAAACTTACTCATGGTTTTGCCTCCTGCTACGTTGTGGTACTGCTGTTACAAATCTAGCAATGTTTTCGCCTTTCAGCACAATCCAAGCGGTGAGAATTTCCCTTGATTGCTCACGGTGATCGGTTAACGAAACAATTGCTGTATACCTAAAACTGCCAATTTTCAGGATTAGTCAAAACGTACTCGCGCAGACGATGTAGTTCTTGATCATTTCTAATAATTCTTTCATGATAGTTTCGTTGCCAGATAGACACACCCAAATTTTGATTAATTTTATTGATTTTGCGGGCAGAAATGGATTTGAAATTTTGAATGATTGTTGCTAATGAATAGAGTGTTTCAGCCTGTTCTAAAATGACAATAATTCCATGCAGATGATCGGGCATGAGGATAAATTGATCAAGTTCCACGTTAGGGAAATGCTGCGGAATTTTTTGCCAAATCGCAGAGATAATCTGACCTGTGACATTTAGCTGCATTTCCCCATTATTCACTTCTCCAAATAGATGTTGTCTTTGAAAGGTACAAATAGTTACAAAATAAGCTCCTGATTGAGAATAGTCATAGCCCTGTAAACGAATAGAGCGTCGATGATGGATTTCAGGGTTGTAAGCCATAAAACATGAAATTTATAAACGTATAAATAAAAAATGTAGATACTGTCTTGAGTACCAAAAAGTCAAGAGGGAATTTGGACAAAATTTGGGTCGAAAGAACGCTGAGACTTGAGAACACCAAAGACCTGTCGCAATAGCTTGTGCATGACCGCACCAATGAC